>JAYVYV010000379.1:0-7964 GCA_043783985.1 Acidobacteriota bacterium
ACGCCGCGGCGGCGGACACGCGCAAGGACGCTGACCCTCCCCGGCCCCCGCCGCACCGGCGGAAAGATCCCCCGAAGAAGAACTTCGTCTGCTTAACGCTCATGGGCGGCGGCAGAGCGCTTGGCGTCGCATATCTGGACAACGCCCCCGTCGATGTGATCCACGCCGACATCAGCATCGCCTTCGACGGACAGAACGGGCGCACCGGTCACATCCGGGCGAGAGTCACGGGCACGACGATTACCTGGGAGACGTGGAACTACTTCGACGAACCGGCAGCGGTCTGGACGCTTCCTCGCGGCAACGTCGTCGGCGTGTCGACGGGGCGCTTCATCCATACCGGCGGGCCGATCCTGCAGCAGGAGGTCGACGCCAACGCCAGAAAATCGTCCACCGCCGACACCGGCAGCGCATGGACCGCGGGATTCTCCCCACGCTCCGTCATCGATGGCACGATGCTCAACGCGGCCAACGTCATGGCCTTCGCGCCGCTTGCCTCCGACGTCATGCTCGCGGTGTACGACAACGGGCAGGCCGCCGAACCGAATCTGACGAATCTTCGCTACAAGAAATCGAACGCGAACGGTTCGTGGCCCGCCATCTCTGTCGGCACACAGACGGGCGGCGACGGCAATGTCTTCTCGACCAACGCCACGATCGATCAGAACGACTGGAGTCTGGTCGCGGTCAGCACCGCGTCGATTTACGCCTTCCGCCGCACCGCGACGGGCGCCGGCGTGAATGGGGCGGCGTACAACGTCGCCACGAACAGCTGGTCCGCCCTCTCTCCGGCGCCGCCGCCGTTTGGCGCAGGCCAGGCCTCAAGAGCGGTGCCGGGCTGTTTGGCGCCACGGACCACAACGCCATCTGGCTGTTCGTCATCAACACTGACGCGGCCAACTCGGTTCTGTACACGGCCTTCGACGGCACGCAGTGGACGGCGTGGGCCACGGTCCCGGGCACGGGCGCCGGCACGCAGACGCGCAATTTCATCTCCGGCTATCCGCTCGTGGCCGGCAACCAGATCGGCCTGATCTGGACCGAAGGCACCACGCTCTTCAACGTCACGGCGACGTCGCTCAGCGTCGGGTCGGACACGACGCCGCCGACGGTGTCGATGATTGCACCGGCCGCGGGCGCGACGCTCTTCGACATCGTACCGGTCGCGGCGTCTGCGTCGGACAACATCGGCGTCGCCGGCGTGCAGCTCACGCTGGATGGAACGAACCTCGGCGCGGAGTTGACGACGCCGCCCTACGCGATGAACTGGAACACGATTTCGACGCCGAATGGCAGCCACGCGCTGGCGGCGGTGGCCCGGGACGCGGCGGGGAACAGGACGACGGCGGCGGCGGTGACCGTCACCGTCAACAACGATCTCACGCCGCCGACGGTGGCGATCACCGCGCCGGCCAACGGCGCGACGGTGAGCGGAAGTGCCGTCGCGGTCTCCGCGACGGCGACAGACAACGTCGGCGTGGTCGGGGTGCAGTTCCAGCTCGACGGCCTGAGCTTGGGCGCCGAGTTGACGACCGCTCCCTACAGTCTTTCCTGGAACACGGTCGCAGCTGCCGCAGGTAGTCATGCGTTGACGGCGGTTGCCCGCGACGCGGCGGGGAACAAGACGACAGCGGCGGCGGTCACGGTGAGCGTCACCAACACCACCGCGGTGCCGAACGTCGTCGGGTTGACGCAGACCGCCGCGACGACCGCAATCACGGGCGCGAATCTGACCGTCGGGGCGGTGACCACCGCGTCGAGTACCACGGTGCCGGCCGGATCGGTGATCAGCCAGACGCCGATCGCCGATACACAGGTTGCGACGGGGAGCGCGGTCGCGCTCGTCGTGTCCTCCGGCGCGGCGCAGGTCGTGGTGCCCAATGTGGTCGGGCTGACCCAGACGGCCGCGGCCACGACGATTACGGGCGCCGGGCTCGCGGTCGGGGCGGTGACCACCGCGTCGAGTACCACGGTGCCCGCCGGATCGGTGATCAGCCAGACGCCGATCGCCGGCACGTCGGTCGCGACGGGGAGCGCAGTCGCCCTCGTCGTGTCCTCCGGCGCGACGGCATTCGCGCTCGCGGTCGACAAGGTCGTCTTCTCCGACGGCGCCGGGACGCGCACGACGCCCGCGTTCAGTACCGCCGCGGCCGGTGAACTGCTGGTGGCCTTCGCGGCGTCCGCCGGACCGAACAGCACTTCGTTGAAGCAGACGTTGACGGTTGCGGGGGCCGGGTTGACCTGGACCCTGACGAGACGAGCCAACGCGCAGTTCGGCTCGTCGGAGGTCTGGACTGTAGTCGCTCCGGCACCGCTGGTGAATGCCACGGTGACGGCCACGCAGACGGCCACCGGATTCGATCAATCGCTCACGGTCGTCGCGTTTGTCGGCGCCTCCGGCGCCGGCGCCACTGGCGCGGCGAGCGCATCGACCGGTCCGTCCACCGTCTCGCTCACGACGACCCGGGCGGGCTCGCTCGTCTACGGCGTCGGGAACGACTCGGCGCGCCCCGCCGCGCGCACATTCGGCCCGAGCCAGACGCTCACGCACCAGTGGGTCGACTTCGGCATGAACCAGACATTCTGGGTTCAGTCGTTGACCGGCGCGGTATCAAACGCCGGCACCGTCGCAACAATCAACGATACGGCGCCGACGAGTGACCGCTGGAACATCGCATCGGTCGAAATTCTTGCTGGAGGTTCGTCGCAGGCTCTCCTCGGCGTACCCAATGTCGTCGGCTTGACGCAGACGGCCGCCGCCACCGCGATCACTAGCGCGACCCTGACACTCGGTTCTGTCACTACCACCGCGAGCACCACGGTCACGTCGGGGACGGTGATCAGTCAGACGCCATCCGCCGACGCGCTGGTCGTCGCCGGCAGCGCCGTTGCGCTGGTCGTCTCGTCCGGGCCGCCGCCGGTCGTGACGCCGAATGTGGTGGGCCTTACGCAAGCGGCCGCCACGACGGCGATCACCAGTGCGACCCTGACGCTCGGCACCGTGACCACCGCGTCGAGTTCGACGGTCCCGTCGGGGACGGTGATCAGTCAGACGCCATCCGCCGGCACGTCGGTCGTCGCCGGCAGCGCCGTCGCGCTCGTCGTCTCGTCCGGGCCGCCGCAGGTCGTGACGCCGAATGTGGTGGGCCTTACGCAAGCGGCCGCGGCGACCGCGATCACAGGTGCCGGTCTCGCCGTCGGCACGGTGACGACGACATCGAGTGCCACGGTCCCGTCGGGGACGGTGATCAGTCAAACGCCCGTCGCCGGCACGCTGGTCGTCGCCGGCAGCGCCGTCGCGCTCGTCGTCTCGTCCGGGCCGCCGTCTGGCGTTGACACGATCGTCTTCTCCGACGGAACCGACAGGCGCGTGACGCCGCCATTCAGCACCGCTGGTGCAGGAGAACTGCTCCTCGCCTTTGTCGCGTCCGATGGGCCGACCGGGACCGGACAGACAGCGACTGTGTCGGGTGCCGGGCTGCAATGGACGCTTGTGAGCCGCGCCAACGTGCAATCGGGTACGGCGGAGATCTGGTCCGCAACCGCGCCGACGCAGCTGGTCAATGTCACGGTGACTGCGACGCAAGCCGTTTCGGGCCGGATGAACCAGTCGCTGACAGTGATCGCGTTCACCGGCTCGGCCGGCGTCGGCGCGTCCGCGTTCGCCAACGGCAGCCGCATCGCGCCCAGTGTGTCGATGACCTCGACAGGCGTCGGCTCGCTCGTCTACGCGGTGGGCAACGATCCGATCCGCAAAATCGCGCGCACTCCGGGCCCCAACCAGACAATCGTGCACCAGTGGGTCGACGCCGATGCGAACCAGACACTCTGGGTGCAGTCGTCCAACGGGAAGGTGGCGACCGCCGGGACTGTGGTGACGATCAACGACACTGCGCCGACCAACGGCGACTGGAATCTTGCGGTGGTCGAGATCGTGTTCCGATAGCGATCGGGACTGGCGATCGCTACGACGCGGCGGCGACTTCCGCGATTGTCTTGTAGGGCTTCGCCAGCTTCAACGCGATCAGCAGCCTGATCAGCGGCCACGCGGGATCGATCTCGCTCGCTTTGAAGCTGAACTTCGGACTGCGCGGGTAGCCGTGATGGTTGTTGTGGAGTCCTTCGCCGCCTGTGATCAGCGCCAGCGTGCGGATGTTGGTCGCGGTGTTCTCGAAGTTCCTGTAGCCGGCGTGGTGGCACAGGCCGTTGATCGAGGACGACAGCACGAACACGTACATCACCGCGTGGATGCCCGCCGCGAGCAGCGCCCAGCCGACGCCGATCACCGGCCCGAGGATGATGCAGAGCAGCGCGGTGCCGATGCCGAGTCCGAGCAGCCCATGGTTGAACATGTAGGTGTCCCACCACCCGTCCTTGATGTCGCGCGCGTAGCGTTCGACGACGTCTGTCTTCTTGACCTCGCGGATGTAGTAGTAGACGTTCCCGAGCTGCACCTGCCAGAAGCCGAGCAGCTTCGGGCTGTGCGGATCGCCTTCCTCGTCGGTGAACGCGTGGTGCTTGCGGTGGACCGCCACCCACTCCTTCGTGCGCTGCCCGGTCGTCAGCCACAGCGCCATCTTGAACATCCACTCCACCGCCGGGTGCACGATGAGCGCCTTGTGCGTGGCGCAGCGATGCAGATAGATCGTCGTGCTGAAGACCGCCACCTGGATCAGAACGGCGGCGGCGACGAGGGAGAGGAGCAGATGCGAAACCACGGCAATATCCTCCTGGAACGGTATCAGCCTAGCAGCCGGCCACAGGCGCGTCTGTAAGAGTTCTGTACTACCCGCGCCGGCGCTCGAACTCGCGCATGAACGTGACGAGCGCGTCGATCCCCTGCTCGGGGAACGCATTGTAGATGGAGGCGCGCATGCCGCCGACCGACCGATGCCCCTTCAGGCCGTCGAATCCCGCGGCGGTCGACTCCTTGACGAATTGCTTTTCGAGATCCTCGGTGCTCAGGCGGAACGTGACGTTCATCAGCGAGCGGCAATCCGCGTGGGCGGTTCCGCGGTAGAAGCCGGTGCGATCGATTTCGGCGTACAACTTCGCCGCCTTGCGCTCGTTGATCCGCGCCATGGCACCGAGCCCGCCCTGTCCGATCAGCCACTTCATCACCAGGCCGAGCGTGTACACCGCAAAGGTCGGCGGCGTGTTGTACATCGACCCGTTCTCCGCCTGCACCGCGTAGTTCAGCATCGTCGGCAGCGATTTCTGCGAGCGCGGCAGCATGTCCTCGCGAATGATGACGAGCGTGACCCCTGACGGCCCCAGATTCTTCTGGGCGCCCGCATAGATCAGGGCGTGCTTCGCGACGTCGAGCGGACGGCTGAACATGTCGGATGACGTGTCGTTGACGAGCGGGACATCGCCGACCTCGGGCAGCGTCCTGTACTCGGTGCCCTCGATGGTGTTGTTCGACGTGATGTGAACATAAGCGGCGCCCGGGGTGAGTTTCAGCTCCGCCGGCAGCGGCAGGCGCGCGTAGTGCTCCGCTTTCGTCGACGCCGCCACGTTGACGGTTCCCACCTTCTTCGCTTCCTTGATCGCCTTGTCGCCCCACGATCCGGAGTCGATGTAGTCGGCCGTCGCGCCGGCGGTCAGCAGGTTCATCGGCACCATCGAGAACTGCGTGCTGGCGCCGCCCTGCAGGAACAGTACCTTGTAGGTGGACGGGATGCCGGCGACCGCGCGGACGTCGGCCTCCGCCTTGGCCAGAATCGCCTCGAACGCCGCCGAGCGATGGCTGATCTCGAGGATCGACATGCCGACGCCAGGCAGCGCCATCATGTCGCGCTGGATTTCCTCGAGCACCGGCAGCGGCAGCACGGCCGGGCCGGACGAAAAGTTGTAGACGCGGTTGACGCTCATGACCACTCCCAGGAAAAACCGCAGAAACCGCAAAGCCCGCAGATATGAACGCGTGTTCTGCGATGACGTGCCGGGCGGCTAGATCGTGACAAGGTGCAGATCCAGGATGTCGGCGTTCCCGCTCTGCATCGCGCGCAGTACCGCGTCGGATGGCGCGCCGTCGAGGTTGATGCGCGCGACGGCGGCTTCGGCGCCTTCGAAGATCACGTTTTCCGTTTCCTGCACGTTGATGTTGCCGTGGCGGATCTGCTCGAACACGTGCGCGAGCACGCCCGGTCGATCGCGATGGCGGACCACCAGCATGTGCGTCGCCGGCGTTTTCTTCGCGAGGTTGACGACGTTCGGGACCTTGCCGGTGTCCTTGTACGACGCGACGATCCGGACCGTCTCGGCCGCAATCGCTTCCTGCGCCTGATCGGTGGACGCGCCGATGTGGTGCGTACCGTACACGTTGGGCAGCGCGACGATCGGATCGGCGAAGGCGCCGGTGGCACCCGACGGCTCGGCCGCGAACACGTCCAGGCCGACGCGGATCCCGCGCTCGCGCACGGCCGTCTCGAGCGCTGCGTAATCGACCACTTCCCCGCGCGCCGTGTTGATGAAGTACGACCCGGGCTTCAGCTTCTCGAGCACCGAGGCGTTCACCAGCCCCCTCGTCTCGGCGTTGAGCGCCAGATGCACGCTCAGGACATCGCAGCGCCCGGCGACCTCGGCCGGCGACTGCGCGAGCTGCATGGGAATCGGCTCGTCGGCGATCCGATCCCTTCCGGTCGTGAACCGCCGGCTCCAGACGACGATCGGCATGCCGAACGCGTGGGCGCGGCGCGCCACTTCCTGGCCGATGCTCCCGTAGCCGAGGAGGCCGAGCGTGCGGCCGTACAATCCGCGCGCCTTGGAGTATTCCTTCTTGTCCCAGGTGCCGCTTCGCAGGGCGGCGACGTTGTCGGGCACGCGCCGGTCGAGCGCGAGGACCAGCGCGAAGGCGAGCTCGGCGACCGCAATCGCGTTCTTCCCGGGGCAGTTCGACACGTAGATGCCGCGCCTGGACGCCGCCGCGACGTCGATCGTGTTGTATCCGGCGCCCGCGCGGACGACCAGCGACAGCGATCCGGCCTCGAGCATCGCCCCGGTCACCGCCGTGCTGCGGACGACCAGGACGTCGGCCGACGTGTCGTGCAGCGCGAGCGTCAGCGCCTCGTCTTTCAGATCGGGCTGATAGACCACCTCGCAGCCCGCGGCCTTCAGTCCGTCGAGCCCGCTCTGCTCGAATTTGTCGGCGACAAGGACCTTCACCTGTCGTTCTCCGTTCGGCGTTCGTGGTTCGGCGTTCTCTGCACGACGATCGGCGAACGACGAATCCCGAACGACGAACCCCGGACGACGAACCACGAACGGCTAGATGACATGGATCAACAGACCGTCCCTGAGCTTGGGTTCGAACCAGGTGGACTTCGGCGGCATGATCTCGCCGGCGTCGGAGACCGCCATCAGATCGGCCATGCCGACCGGGAACAGCGAGAAGGCCACCGCCGCGCTGCCCGAATCGACGCGCTGCTCGAGCGACTGGGTGCCGCGCGCGCCGCCGACGAAATCGATCCGCTTGTCGGTGCGCACGTCCGTAATCTCGAGCACCGGCGCCAGCAATCCCTCCTGCAGCACGCTGACGTCGAGCGAGCCGATGGGGTCCTTCGCGTCCGGCGCCACGCGCGGGCGCAGCGTGTGCCAGCCGCGGTTGAAATACATCGCGATGCCGCCGCGGGCCGCCGGCGTCGCGGGACCGGCCGCGACCTCGAATCGATCGCGCACCGCCGCGAGAAACGCGTCGCGCGACAGCCCGCCGAGATCCTTCACCGTCCGGTTGTACGACAGGATCTGCACCTGGTCGTGCGGAAACGCCACCGCCAGCATCGTCGAGGCGTCCGCGCCGTCGCCGAGCGACGTGCCGGGGAGCGCGCGCTGACGCATTTCCGAGCGGGCGCGCGCCGCGCTCGCCGCGCGATGGTGGCCGTCGGCGATGTACAGCGCGGGGATGCGTCCGACGGCGGACACCAGCGCGTCGCGATCGGCGCCGCCCACGCGCCACAGCGTGT
>JAYVYV010000380.1:0-3087 GCA_043783985.1 Acidobacteriota bacterium
CGCTCTCGTCCATGCACGACGCGTAGTAGTCGCCGATCTTCTTCGAGTCGGCGGCGTCGAGGATCCGGCGCAGGACGTCGTTGTTGCGCTCGGTGAGCTCGTCGAACCGCCCGTAGCCCGAGCGATCCGCGGGCAGCGGGTTCTTCGCGATCCAGCCGGCGCAGGCGAACTGATAGAAGTCAGTGCAGGCGTCGGCGCGCGTGTCCAGCGCGTCGAGCTGGAGGCCCGACCAAGAGAGGGCGGGAGAGGCAGGACCGGCGGGACGGGCAGCAGGCTGTTGGGCCTCCACCCGGGTCAGCGAGACGACGACGAGCGACGCGAGGAGCAGGTACAGTTTCATCGCCTCACCACACGCGGCAGGCAGACGCGCGCACCATCGGCGCGTTCGCCTTGCACGAGAACGCCTGCTGGAACTCCGACATGTTCGAGATCGGCCCGTTGACCCGGTACTGGTTCGACGCGTGCGGGTTGGTCGCCGCCTTCAGGCGCTCGGCCTCGGGCCGCGCATTCTCGCACCAGATCTGCGCCCAGCCCAGGAACACCCGCTGCTCCCCGGTGAAGCCGTCCACCTTGCCCGAGCTCTTCGCGCCGGGGCCGGCGAGATACGCCATCAGCGCAAGGCGCAGGCCGCCGTTGTCGGCGGTGTTTTCGCCGAGCGTCAGCCGGCCGTTGACGTGGGTGTCGCCGGTGACGCTGTAGCCGGAGTACTGATCCGCGACGCACGTCGCGCGCTCCTCGTAGGCCTTGCCGTCGGCCGCGGTCCACCAGTCGCGCAGGTTGCCTTGGCCGTCGAACTTGCGTCCCTGATCGTCGAAGCCGTGGGTCAGCTCGTGGCCGATCACCGCGCCGGCGCCGCCGTAGTTGACCGCGGCGTCGCGTCCGGCGCGGTAGAACGGCGGCTGCAGGATGCCGGCGGGGAAGTTGATGTTGTTGCGGTCGGGGCTGTAGTAGGCGTTGACCGTCGGCGGCGTCATGCCCCACTCGCCGCGATCGACCGGCTGCCCGATCTTGGCGAGCGTCCGCCTCCGGTCGAACTGCAGCGCGCGCTGGCGGTTGCCGAGCGCCTCGTCCCGCGTGATCCGGATGTTCGCGTAGTCGCGCCACTCGTCGGGGTAGCCGATGCGATCCACCACCGCGTTGAGCTTGAGCATCGCGGCCTTCTTGGTCTCGCCGCTCATCCAGGGCGCGGCGTCGATGTCCTGCGCCATCGCGGCCTTGATGTCCTGCACCATGCGCAGCGTGTCGGCCTTGGCCTGCGGGCTGAAGGTGGCCTCGACGAACGCCTTGCCGAGCGCCTCGCCGAGCCGCTGGTCGGTTTGCGTCACGCAGCGCTGCCAACGCGGCGGCGGCTCCTGCTGGCCGGCGAGCGCGCGGCTGAAGAAGTCGAAATCGGCGTCGGCGAACGCCTTGGGCAGCAAGCCGGCGGCGTCGTGCAGGACGTGCCAGCGGAGGTAGGCCTTGATCTCCGGCATCGCCGTCACGTTGACGAGCGCGTTGAGCGCCTTCACGTAACCCGGCACCGAGACGTTGATCGTCGGCAGCGGCGGCGCCTCGGCGGCCGCCGCGTACTTGCGCCAGCTGAAGTTGGGCGAGAGCGCCTGCAGCTCGTTGATTGTCATGCGGTGCTGCGTGCTCGCCGGGTTGCGCCGCTGCACGCGATCCAGCATCCCCGTGGCCATCGCCGTCTCGACGCCGAGCACCGCGTTGGCGTCGGTCGCCGCCTGCACCGCCGGCGCGCCGGCCAGGGTGAACATCTTCTCGATCACCGCGACGTACTTGGCGCGCAGATCCACCGAGCGCTCGTCGGACTTGAGGTAATAGTCGCGGTCGGGCAGTCCCAGCCCCGCCTGATCGATGTCCGCGATCGCGGTGGTGGCGTTTTCGAGATCGGTTTGCGCGCCGAAGCGGAACAGCGCGGGGACGCCGTAGGCGTGAAGGTGCGCGATCAGGACCGGCAGATCGTCAGGGTTGAGGATCTCGTCGATCGTCGTCAGGTCGGAGCTGATGGCCGACAGGCCGCCCGTCTCGATCGCCGGCTCGTCCATGCAGGCGGCGTAGTAGTCGGCGGCCTTCTTCTGGTCGGCCGTGCCGCCGCCGGCTTCGAGGATGTGGCGCAGCACGGCGAAGTTGCGATCCTGCAGCTCGGCAAAGCGGCCGTAGGAGCGTTTGTCGGCCGGCACCGGGTTCTTCGCCAGCCACCCGCCGCACGCGAACTGGTAGAAGTCGTTGCAGGGATCCGTCTTGCGATCGAGGGCGTCGATCTCGATACCGGACGGTGCGGGGGCTTTGGCCGTCTGGGCGCCGGCGATGTCATCGAATGTCGCGAACAGGACCACGGCCAGCGGCAGGGCGACGAGAGTCAGGGCAAACAGCTGACGGCGCATGGGTTTAACTTCCCTCAAAGCCAAGCTACAATTAGGGGTTGGCCTACAGCCGCACAGGCCCTCAGCCGACAGTTCCGATGAGCTGAAAGGATCCCGTGTCCGTGAGATATATCGCCCCGAAAGACGCAGCGGAGCTCGACGCCACCGAAACCCGGGAGTGGCTCGACTCGCTAGATTATGTGCTGCAGACCGGCGGGCCCGCAAAGGTCGCCCGGCTGCTCCGCGAGTTGACGATTCACGCCCGCCAGAACGGCGTCAAGCTGCCCTTCACCGCCAACACCCCCTATATCAACACGATCTCCGCCGAGGACCAGGCGCTCATGCCGGGCAGCCCCGACTTGGAGCGCCGCATCAAGAGCATGGTCCGCTGGAACGCCGCGGCGATGGTGGTGCGCGCCAACAAGGCTGAAGAGGGGATCGGCGGCCATATCTCGACCTTCGCGTCGGCGGCGACGCTCTACGAGGTCGGTTTCAACCATTTCTTCCGCGGCCGCACCGAGGGCGACGCCAACGACGGCGACGTCATCTTCTTCCAGGGGCACGCCGCGCCCGGCATCTACGCGCGCGCCTACCTCGAAGGGCGCATCGACGAGACGCACCTCGAGAACTTCCGCCGCGAGACCAAGGCCGAGGGCGGCCTGTCGTCGTACCCGCACCCGTGGCTGATGCCCGACTTCTGGGAGTACCCCACGGTGTCGATGGG
>JAYVYV010000381.1:0-3083 GCA_043783985.1 Acidobacteriota bacterium
AACGTCACCGACCCGAACGAGTTCGCGACCCCGGCGAGCTTCGCCACCGCGATCAAGCTGTCGAAGTTTTTCAAGGTCAACCTCGACATCGGCCACTTCGTCTCCGCCGACTTCGATCCGGTGGCGTACATCAAGGAGCACCACGCGGACATCACCAACCTGCACATCAAGGATCGCAAGAACCACCAGGGCGACAATACGCCGTGGGGCCAGGGCGACACCCCGATCCGCGACGTGCTGCAGCTGTTGAAAAAAGAGCGGTGGCCGATCCCGTGCGACATCGAGTACGAATACAAGGGCACCGGCACGTCGCCGCAAGAGGTGAAGAAGTGCTTCGAGTTCGCGAAACAGGCGCTCGCGTAGCCGCATGACGCGCATCGGAATGGGCCTGGTCGGCCCCGGCTTCGTCGGCGCGCACCACATCGACGCGGTCCGCCGGCTCGGCTTCGTCGACGTCGTGGCGGTGGCCGCGAGCAGCGCGGCGTCCGCGCGCCGCAAGGCCGACGCGCTCGGCGTGCCACGCGCCTACGACCGCTTCGAAGCGCTGATCGACGACCCCGACATCCAGGTCGTCCACAACACCACGCCGAACCATCTCCACGTGCCGGTGATCCTCGCCGCGCTGGCGCGCGGCAAGCACGTGATCTCGGACAAGCCGCTGGCCATGACTGCCGCGGACGCGCGGCTGTTGCTGGATGCCGCGCGCCAGGCCGGCGTCGTCCACGCGGTGACGTTCAACTATCGCGGCAATCCGCTGGTGCAGCAGGCGCGCGAGATGATCGCGGCCGGCGAGCTCGGCCCGGTGCATTTCATCCATGGCGCGTACCTGCAGGACTGGCTGCTCGAAGCAACCGACTTCTCGTGGCGGCTCGAGCCCGACAAGGGCGGCGCGAGCTCAGCCGTCGGCGACATCGGATCGCACTGGTGCGACCTCGTCCAGCACGTCACCGGCCAGCGCATCGTCGAGGTGCTCGCCGATCTGACGACGGTGATCGGCACGCGGCTGAAGCCGTCGGCGTCGGCGGAAGCGTTCGCGCGCAGCGGCGACGGCGCGCGCGAAGCGGTGACCATCCGCAGCGAGGATCTCGCGACCATCCTGCTGCGCTTCGACGGCGGCGCCAAGGGCAGCGTGTCGGTGGGACAGGTCTGCGCCGGCCACAAGAACGGGTTGTGGTTCGAGGCCAACGGCCGTCAGGCCTCGCTGCGCTGGGAGCAGGAGCGGCAGAACGAACTGTGGATCGGCCGCCGCGACGCGGCCAACAGCGTGCTCGCGAAGGATCCGTCGCTGCTCACGCCCGGCGCGCGCGGCTACGCGCACCTGCCCGGCGGCCACCAGGAAGGCTGGGCCGACGCGTTCTGCAACGTGATGCGCGACATTTACGGCGTCATCGCCGCCGGCGGAAAGATGCCGGATCGGCGCCCGCCCGCGTTCGCGTCCTTCGAAGACGGATATCATTCGGCGTGCGTCGTTGACGCCATTTTGCAAAGCCACCGGCAGGGCGCGGCCTGGACCAAGGTCCCCTCGCTCGCCGCGGCTGAGGCCGCTCGATGAAACTTGGTGTGTTCACCCCCGTGTTCGGCGCCCTGAAGCTCGATCAGATGCTCGCGTCGGTGCGTGCGCTGAAGCACGTGGAGGCGATCGAGCTCGGCACCGGCGGCTGGCCCGGGCACGATCACATCGACGTGGACGGCCTGCTCGACAACAAGGCGTGCCTGACTGACTACCGCAAGAAGATCGCGGACGCCGGCCTGACGATCAGCGCGCTGTCGTGCCACAACAACCCGTTGCATCCGGACGCGGCCACAGCGCGCACGGCCGACGACGTCTTTCGCAAGACGGTGCGGCTCGCCGGGCAGCTCGAGGTGCCCGTCGTCGTGACGTTCTCCGGATGCCCGGGAGATTCGGACACGGCGACGCGCCCGAACTGGGTCACGCAGCCGTGGCCGCCGGAGTTTCTGGAGATCCTCGACTGGCAGTGGGAGAAGAAGGCGATTCCGTACTGGCGCGAGACGTCGCGCTTCGCCGCCGATCACGGCGTGAGGGTCGCGCTCGAAGCCCATCCGGGCTTCATCGTCTACAACGTCGACACCGCGCTCCGTCTGCGGGAGGCGGTCGGGACCAACCTCGGCGTCAACTTCGATCCCAGCCACTTTTTCTGGCAGGGTGTGGATGTGCCGACGGCGATCCGCGCGCTCGGCGACTCGATCTTCCATGTTCACGCGAAGGACGTCGCGCTCGATCGCCAGAACGTCGCGGTGAACGGCGTCATCGACACCAAGAGCTACCAGCGCATGGCGGAGCGCTCGTGGCTGTTCCGCAGCGTCGGCTGGGGGCACGACGAGCTCGAGTGGAAGCGCATCGTTAGCGCGCTGCGGCTGGCCGGCTACGACTACGTGATGAGCATCGAGCACGAGGATGCGCTCGCGTCGGTCGACGAGGGGCTGCGCGCAGCGGTCGGCCTGCTGTCGCGCGTGATTCTCACCGAACCGCCCGTCACCGCGTGGTGGACATAACCTCATGACCTCCTCCGTTCGCGTCAAGCTCTCGGCGATGATGTTTCTCCAGTACTTCGTCTGGGGCGCGTGGTACGTGACGATGGGGACGTGGCTCGGGGAGACGCTGAAGTTCTCCGGCGAGCAGATCGGCCTGGCGGCGGGGACCACCGCGCTGGCGGCGATGATTTCGCCGTTCTTCGTCGGCATGGTCGCCGACCGCTTCATGGCGACCGAGCGCATCCTCGCCGCGCTGCACGTGCTTGGCGGCATCGTGCTGTTCTTCGCCTCGCGGCAAACTACCTTCGGCGGCTTCTACGGCGTGCTGCTGATCTACACGCTGTGCTACATGCCGACGCTGGCGCTGAGCAACTCGCTGTCGTTCCGGCAGATGGTTGATCCCGGCCGCGAGTTTCCGCCGATCCGCGTGCTCGGAACAATCGGCTGGATCGCGGCGGGGCTGGTGATCGGCACGCTCGGGCTCGAAGCGACCGCCAGGCCGCTGCAGATTGCGGGCGGCGCGTCGATCCTGCTCGGTCTGTTCTGCCTGGCGCTGCCGCACACGCCGCCGCTCGAGAAGGCGTCCGGCA
>JAYVYV010000382.1:0-3082 GCA_043783985.1 Acidobacteriota bacterium
TGTCAGGGAATCGAAGAGGTGCGACATCTACCTAGATTACTGCGGGAGGTTCGTGCCCATTCCTCGAGCTCGCCCTAGATGGTCCCCTAGGTTGAACACCCCACAATCGATACCCGAGGAACGACTTGGACGCGTAGACGCCGCGGGGTTCTTTTCCAGAACAGCTGAGTGATAAACTCGATGATTGCGATATGAACCATCATCCATTCAGGCCCCTTTTGCTCGTGCCGCTCGCCGCCTGCATCGTCTGTAGCCGGCCGGCCGCCGCGCAGGGCCAGTCCTCGTCATCGTCGGCACCGCCCTTGTCCGCATCGACCCCGAGCCAGCCACCGCGGTCCGTTCCCCTGTCGGCGCCGCCCGGCAATTTTCTCGGCGGCGTTCCCACGGGGGAGCCCACGGGGACCGTCGAAAAGCTCACCGTCGTCTCGGCAATCGCGCGCGCCCTGGCGCACAACCTCGGGGTCCTGACCGCCGAACAGACGGTCGGCAGAGCGGAGGGCACCCGCTACCGCGTCCTCGCCAACCTGCTGCCGAACGTCAACGGGCGCGTCGGCGAGTCGCGGCAGACCATCAACCTCGCGGCGTTCGGGTTCGGCGGCGGCCGCGGATCCCCGTTCGGCGACATCCCGACGATCGTCGGCCCGTTCAACGTCTTCGACGCACGCGTATACGTGTCGCAGGCGCTGGTCGACCTCGGCGCGCTCAACGGCGCCCGCGCCGAAGCGCACACCGTGGAAGCCGCGCGCATGATGTTCCGGAGCGCGCGGGAGTTCGTGATCAACGTCGCCGGCAATCTCTTCGTGCAGGCGCTGGCGGCGTCCGCGCGCGCCGACGCCGCGCGCGCGCAGCAGGAGACGTCGCGAACCCTGCACCAGCAGGCGCTCGATCTGAAACAGGGCGGCCTGATCGCCGGCATCGACGTGCTCCGGGCCGAAGTGCAACTGAGCACGCAGACGCAGCGTTCGGTGATCGCCGTCAACGAGTTCGAGAAGGCGAAACTGCAGCTCGCGCGGGCGATCGGCCTGCCGCTCGGTCAGGCCTTCGAGCTCGATCCGGCGCTCCCCGACCTGCCGGTGCCCGACATCACCGTTGACGCGGCGATGGCCCTCGCCTACAAGACGCGTCCCGACTACAAGGCGGCGATCGAGCGCGTCAGCGCGGCCGAAGCGACGCGCCGCTCGATCGTCGGCGACGCCCTGCCCTCGGTGCGGGTGAATGCGGACTACGGCGCGATCGGTCTGTCCCCCGCCGACGCGCGCACGACCTTTGCCGTCGCCGGCGCGGTCAACGTGCCGCTCTTTCAGGGAGGACGGACGCGGGGTCGGCTGCTCGAGGCGGACGCGGACATGCGCAACCGCCGCAGCGAGGCCGAGGACCTGAAGGCGTCGATCTACTACGAGGTGCGCACCGCGTTTCTCGATCTCGACGCCTCCGCGCGGCAGCTGGCGCTGGCCGGCCGGACGCGCGATCTGGCCAACCAGCAGCTGACGCAGGCGCGCGACCGCTTCGCCGCCGGCGTCGCCAACAACATCGAGGTCGTGCAGGCCCAGGACGCGGTGGCCGTCGCGACCGAACAGTTCATCGCCGCACAGTACGGCTACGACCTCGCCAAGGGCGCGCTGGTCCGCGGCACCGGCACGTCGGAAGACCTGTTGCGACAGCTCCTCGGAGGCGCACGCTAACCATGCTTCAGCACCCTCGCGTACGTCTGATCCTCGGCGTCGTCCTGCTCCTCGCGCTCGGCGCCGGCGTCTGGGCCTGGTCCACCTCGGGCCGCGAAAAGACCGACGATGCGCAGGTGGACGCGCACGTGACGCAGATGGCGGCGCGCGTCGGCGGCACCGTGACGAAGATTGCGGTCGATGACAACCAGCTCGTCGAACCGGGCGCGCTGCTCGTCCAGCTCGACCCCGGCGACTACCAGGTCGCGGTCGACAAGGCGCGCGCCGAGCTCGCCGACGCGGAAGCGAGCGCCGTCGCCGCCCAGAGCAGCGTCCCGATCACGTCGACCACCGCCGCCAGCAACGTCACGACGGCGCGCGGCGGGATCGCGCAGGCGCAGAGCGGCGTCGCGGCGTCCGAGAAAGAGATCGAAGCGGCGCGCGCGCGGATCGTCAGCGCGCAGGCCCGTCTGCGCGAGACCCAGGCCAACGCCACCAAGTCGGCGCGCGACGTCGAGCGGCTGCGCGGGCTGCTCGCGAAGGACGAAGTCTCCCAGCAGATGTTCGACGCGACCGCCGCCACCGCGGAAGCGCAGAAGGCCGCCGTCGACTCCGCGCGCTCGATGATCGCCGAGGCCGAGGCCGGCGTGCGCGTGGCCGAGAGCAAGCTGGCGCAGGCGCGCGCCGGCGAGGATCAGGCGCACGCCGAGATGCAGACGGCGCAGACAGGGCCGTCGCAGGTGACGGCGATCAAGGCGCGCGCCTCGGCCGCGGAGGCGCACGTGCAGCAGGCGCGCGCGACCCTCGCGCAGGCCGAGCTCAACCTCCAGTACGCGACCGTCAAGGCGCCGGTGCGGGGCGTCGTGTCCAAGAAGGGCATCAACGTCGGGCAGGTCGTCCAGGCGGGCCAGCCGCTGCTCGCGATCGTCCAGGTCGAGGAGGTGTGGGTGACGGCGAACTTCAAGGAAACACAGCTGAAAGAGATGCGACCGGGACAGCGCGCGGTGATCGCGGTCGACGCCTACGGGCGCGACTACACCGGCAAGGTCGACAGCATCGCCGGCGCCACGGGCGCGCGCTTCAGCCTGCTGCCGCCGGAGAACGCGACCGGTAACTTCGTGAAGGTCGTGCAGCGCGTGCCGGTGAAGATCGTCCTCGACCCCGGCCAGGACAAGGAGCACCTGCTGCGGCCGGGGATGTCGGTGACGCCGACGGTGTACTTACGTTGATGCTCGAGATTCTCCAGATTCTCGAGAATCTCGAGAATCTGAGGACTTGAGGACTTGAGGACTTGAGGATTTGAGGATTTGAGGACTTGAGGATCTGATGATTTCAGGATCTGAGGATTTCAGGAAGTCAGGATGTATCTGAGCATCTCGCCGGTCCTCCGTCGGTGGATGACGTCAGATGCGCAGGGAATC
>JAYVYV010000383.1:0-3080 GCA_043783985.1 Acidobacteriota bacterium
AACACCGTGCGGCGCCAGACGAACCACTCTTCGGGCCCGAGCGCCATCGTGGACAGCCGCCCCTTGCCCCGCGCGTGCACGGGCACGAAGCGGGCGCCGGCGTTAACCACGCTGCGCATCGCGGCGACGGGACCCGAGGCCACGCGCGCTAGCGCGTCCGCGTACGGCGTGTAGCCGGCGAACAGCTCGTCGCCGCCGTCGCCGGTCAGGCACACCGTGACTTCCCGGCGCGCGAGCTCGGCGACGTAGAAGGTCGGGATGGCCGATGCGTCGGCGAACGGCTCGTCGTAGTGCAGGGCCAGGGTCTCCGCCACACGCACGCAATCCGGCTGCACGATGTGCTCGTGGTGATCGGCGCCAAAATGCTCGGCGGTCGATCGCGCGTCGGCGACCTCGTCGTACGCCGCGTCGCCGAACCCGATGGTGAACGTTTTGATCGGCCTCGATGATTGCCGCGACATCAGTGCCAGAACCGCCGCGGAGTCCATGCCACCGCTGAGGAACGCGCCGAGCGGCACGTCCGAGCGCATCCTGATGCGGACCGCCTCGGTCAGCTCCGCCCGCAGCCGATCGACGGCCTCGCCCTCGGGCATTCCGTCACAATCCGGCGCGTTCGGCCATCGCCAGAACGGTTCCGCCGTGGCAGTGCCGGCCCTCGCGTCCACGACGAGCGCCGTACCAGGCGCGATCCGGAGCATACCGTCGAAGGCGGCCTGCTGACCGGCGACGTAGCCGAAGGTGAAAAAGCTGAGGAGCGCATCGGCGTTGACCCCGGGGACGCCCGGCAGCGCCGCCAAAATCGCCTTGGTCTCCGATCCGAAGAGGAGCTCGCCGTCCCGCTGCAGGTAGTAAAGGGGCTTCTTGCCGACGCGGTCGCGCGCGAGGATTAGCCGCGCGCGCGGAGCGTCCCAAATCGCCACCGCGAACATGCCGCGCATCTTCTCGAAGCCCGCGACGCCCTCGGTGGCATACAGGTGCGCGATCACTTCGGTGTCGCACGCCGTCGCAAGACGCCGGCCGCGGCGCTCCAGTTCCTGGCGCAGCTCGACGTAGTTGTAGATCTCTCCGTTCTGCGCAACGGTGATCGCGCCGCCGTCGATCGAGATCGGCTGATGGCCGCCGGCGACGTCGATGACGCTCAGGCGCGCCGCACCCAACGCCGCCGCCTGGTCGGTGAACAGTCCGCGATCGTCGGGCCCGCGGTGGCGCAGCGTCGCCACCATGCGGCCCAGGCGGGCCGCATCGGGCGCGCGGCCGGTCAGCGAGACGAAACCAGCGATGCCGCACATGGTGTGGTGGATAGGGGCGTGCCGCACACGTCCGCGAGCTCTTCGACGACAAACGCCGCGACCCGCTCCGCCGCCCGTCCGTCGAGAAACTGACATTGCTCCAGCGTGACCCGGCGCCGGCCGGCGCGGTCGAGCGACGGGTCGTCGAGATAACGGCCGACGTGCTCGACGAGCTGTTCCGGAGACTCGGCAACGCGCACGGCGTTGTGACGCGTGATGTTCGCGTAGTGCGTGAAGCGGTAGTACCTCCGCGCCGAGCGCACCCAGTCCGAGGGCGTCTCGCCGTCGAACGAGACGTTGACGACCGGCGTGTCAAAGATCGCCGCCTCGATGGCGAGCGTCGACGCCACGTTCACGACCACGTCGCTGTGGCGCATCGTATCGGCCAGGTGACGCTGGTTCTCCGCGGTGATGTCGATCGCCAGGCCGTCGGCGGCCCGCACCGTGTCGCGGAACGGCTTCTCGATCATCATGTGCGGCGCGCCTTCAAATTCCGCGTAGGCGTCCAGGTCGTCGCGCGGGTGCAGGCGCACGAGCAGTTGCACCGGCTCCCGCCAGGTCCCTTCCTCCATGGCGCGGATCAGGACGCGCAGGATGTGGTCGTGATGGGGATACAGCTCTCGAGGCGTCGTCGACACCGTGACAAGCTTGCGCGAAGGATCCGCGCCGATGCGCCGGAAGAAAGCCTCGCGCGACGTCATCGGGCCGTCCCGGAAGTACAGATCCCACTGCGGCGCCCCGGCGACGCGGACCTCGTCGGGCTCGTAGCCGTGGAGGGCTATCGCCTGCTGCTTCATGAGATCGTTCCAGACGATGAGCCGGCTGACCCGGCGGACGGGCAGCAGCTTGTTGGTGAAGTTGTCCCAGCTTGCGTCGACCGACATCGACCGAACGCCGCGGCGCGCGGCGGTCCGCATCAGCGGCATTTCAGTAAAGGTGAGCCCGGGACTCGACGCCACGAGCAGCACCGGACGATACCGGTCGAACAGCCGCTCCGCGTAGGGGTGGGAGACGACGCGATCGATCAGCGTATACCGCGTCGCCGGCCGCACGATCGACGGCGCGACCGCCGACGCCAGCAGCCGCTTCGCGCGAATCCAGCGAATCGTCTTCTTGGCGACAGCCTCGGCGCGCCGGATGCGGACCGACTCGGTCACGCCCGAGTCGATGTAGCCCGCCTGGACCAGCGCCAGCAGGCGGCCTTCGAGGCCGGCCGGCCGGTGCGGCGGCAGGTCCTCGAAACGGACGCGGGGATGTTCGAACTCGCGCACGAACGCGGCGTCGTTGACGAGCGGAGACACGATGACGACTTCCGGAGCGGCGGCCGATGCGAGCAGCCGCTCGACGAGCCCGGTTCGCAGCACGTTGCCCGCCGCGCCGCCGTGCGGAATCGAGACGAGGACGACAGGGCGGTCCGACATCACGCCTCGTGCAGCACCGGCACGTCGCCCGCGCGATGCGCAAACTCGAACGGGAGCGACACGAGCCCGTCTTCCTCGTCGGCGAGCCCTTCGACGCCGGTGCCGTATCCGCTGACCGCGAACCGCGGACCGGCCGTGACGACGTCGTAGGACGCGAGCTGGTGGCTGTCGGTAATCGACAATCGAAGGATGTACTGTCTCGGTCGCAGCGGCAGCCGGGGGAAGCGGCACTCGATCGTTCCCGCGCCGTCCACCGTGTCGGGCACGTCGGCCGGCCGCGACGTCGCCGTCGTGATCACCAGACCGGTGTCGACGTCGATGATCCCGATCTGAAACACCGGCCGCGCAATCGGCCGCTCGATCCGATAGC
>JAYVYV010000384.1:0-3079 GCA_043783985.1 Acidobacteriota bacterium
ACGCGCTACGTCAACGCGCTGCTCGACAAGAAGCCGACCGTCAGCCTGCCGTCGGCGCGCGAAGTGCTGCGCACCAAGGTCGGCGACTGCAACGAGCACACGGTGCTGTACGTCGCCATGGCGCGCGCGCTCGGCATCCCCGCGCGCATCGCGGTCGGCCTCGTCTACATCCACGGCGCCTTCTACTACCACGCGTGGCCCGAGGTGTACCTCGACGAAGGGCTCAGGGCTGCGGACTCAGGGCTCAAAAAGGGCTCAGCGCTGGGGGCTGAGAGCTCCGGACTGTGGCTGCCGGTCGATCCGACGCTCAACGAGTTTCCGGCCAACGCGACCCACCTGCGCCTCGCGCGCGGCGGGCTCGACAAACAGACGGTGATTCTCCCGATGATGGGACGGCTGACGATGGATGTGCTCGACGTCGAGCTGGCGCCGAACACGACGCCGATTCTGGTCGGCAAGCAGCCGCTGGACCTCGGTGCTCTGGCCATCCCGATTCCGCGGCGCGAGTCGTCGTGCTGCGCGTGCCGGCGATGATTGCCATCCACGACCTCGTGAAGCAGTACGGCGCGTTCACCGCCGTCGACGGCGTCAGCCTCGACGTGAAGCCGGGCGAAATCCACGGCTTCCTCGGCCCCAACGGCGCGGGGAAGACGACGACGCTGCGGATGATTGCGGGGCTGCTGAAGCCGACCTCGGGCCGGATCCTCGTCAACGGGCACGATCTCGCCGCGCACCCCGAGGACGCGAAGATGTCGCTCGGGTTCATTCCCGATCGGCCGTTCATCTACGAGAAGCTCACCGCCGGCGAGTTCCTGACGTTTCACGGCGGCCTCTACGGGCTCGGCGATCCGGGCATCGGCGATCGGGTCCGCGAGATGCTCGAGCTGTTCGAGCTGGGGAAGTGGGAGCACGAGCTCGTCGAAAGCTTTTCGCACGGGATGAAGCAGCGGCTGGTGATGTGCGCCGCCTTTCTCCACCGTCCCCGCGCCGTCGTCGTCGACGAACCGATGGTGGGGCTCGATCCGCGCGGCGCGCGGCTGATCAAGAGCGTGTTCCGGAGGATGAGCGCGCGCGGCGTCGGGATCCTGATGAGCACGCACACGCTGGAAGTGGCCGAGGAGATGTGCGATCGGATCAGCATCATCCTCAAAGGCCGCATCATCGCGAGCGGCACCGTGACCGAGATCCGCGCGCTCGGCGAAAAAGACGACGACCAGCTGACGTCGGTCTTCCTGAAGCTGACCGGCGGCAGCGGGCTTCAGGAGATCGACGAGGTCGTCTGATGGTCCGCGCGTACCCCTACCTGCTGCTGCCGCATCTCCTGTCGTCGCGCAACCGCGCGCGCCGGCGGGAGCGCGGCGATTTCTCGCGCGGGCTGTTGTTCGGCGGCGTCGGTATCGCCGTGTGCGCCGTGCTGTTCCAGGGAGCGTTCTGGCTGACAGGCCATCTCGAGGACTACGCGGAGCTCGGCGACTTCCTCCTCCGGATGGGGCTGTCCTGGCTGTTCCTGACGTTCCTCTCTTTTCTCGCGTTCAGCGGCGTCGTGACGGCGCTGTCCACGTTCTTCCTGGCCGAGGATCTGCGGCTGCTGCTCGTGGCCCCCGTGGCGACGCGGCGGCTCTTCCACGCGCGCTTTCTGCGCACCGTCGTCCAGGCGTCGTGGATGGTCGTCATCTTTCTGGTGCCGGTGCTGATGGGCGTGGGCCGCGCGAAGTGCGCCGGCCCGTCGTTCTACGCGACCGCGCTGCTGACGATCGTCCCGTTCTCGATCATCCCGGTCGCGGCCGGGACCGCCGCCACGCTGGTGCTCGTGAACACGTTTCCGGCGAAGCGGGCGCGCGACATCCTGATGCTGATGGGACTGCTGTTCGCCGCGAGCCTGGTGATCGTGCTCCGGTTCATCCGTCCCGAACAGCTGTTGCGCGTCGAGTCGCTGCCGGACCTCACCGATTTTTTCGCCACGCTGCAATCGCCGATCACGCCGCTGCTGCCGTCGTTCTGGGCCGGGGAGACGCTGTTCGCCAGCCTGCAGGGCGGCCGCGACCTGCTGCACGCCGGCGCGCTGTGGACGACGGCGCTGGCCTCGGTGGTGGTGCTGCGGGCGGCGAGCGAGCGGTGGTATTTCTCCGGGTACAGCCGATCGCAGGAGGCGCCGAAGGCGCGCTTCACGCGGTTCCGCGCGCTGGACGTGGCCGTCCGCGCGCTGCCGCTCTCAACCGTCCGGCGGCAGCTGCTCGTCAAGGACCTGAAGATCTTCCTGCGCGACGTCAGCCAGTGGTCGCAGCTCCTGCTGCTGCTGGCCCTGGTGCTGTTGTATCTCTACAACTTCCGGGTGCTGGACCTGTCGCGCATTCCGTACATGAGCGGCTTCCTGAAGAACATCTACGCGTTCATCAACCTCGGGATGGCGGGGTTCGTGATGGCGACGGTGGCCGTGCGGTTCGCGTTTCCCGCGGTGTCGGCGGAGGGCGCGGCGTTCTGGATCATCCGGACGTCGCCGATCACGCTGCGCGATTTTCTCTGGTCGAAATTCTGGACGGCATTCGTGCCGGTGCTGGCGCTGACCGAGGTGCTGACGGTCGCGGCCAACGAGTTTCTCGGCGTCGATCCGTTCCTGAAGGTGGTCACGGCGCTGGCGATTGTGTTGATGACGCTCGCGCTGGTCGGCCTGGCCGTCGGCCTGGGCGCCCGTTATCCGCGCTTCGGCGCCGATCCGAGCCAGGTGGCAGGCTCGTACGGCGGGGTCGCGTTCATGATGCAGGCGGTGCTGTTCGTGATCGCGATGATCGTGCTGATCGGCTGGCCTTCGTCGGTCTACCTCGTGGAGCAGGTGCGCGGGCATCCGCTCTCGGGATCGCAGCTGTCGTTGATCGGGCTCTGTTTCTCCGGTGCAAGCGTGCTCAGCCTCGCGATCTGGATCGCGTCGATGCGGTCCGGGATCCGGGCGCTCGAGAAGATGGGAGACTAGCGCACCCGGGACCGATCGGACCAGCGGGTGACCCGCGCGGCTCGAACACCTAAGCGCAGATGACCGCGTCGGCCTCGATCTCGACCAGCATGTCCGGATCGATCAGCGCGC
>JAYVYV010000385.1:0-7905 GCA_043783985.1 Acidobacteriota bacterium
GCGCGAGATGACGATCAGCGCCTTCGGTGTCATGTCCGCGGCGACCGCGTCGATCTCGTGATTGCCGAGGCGGAGGAGGAAGCGCTCGACGAACGCCTTGATCTCAGCACCCTGAGAACCCTGCACCCTATCGACCACCACGCTCCCGGCCTTCATCACCCAGCGGACACGGCTGATGACGACGTCGATGTCGGCGAGCGGATCGCCGTCCACCGCGACCAGGTCGGCGAAATAGCCGGGCGCGATCGCGCCGAGGTCGCCCGCGTGGCCGAGCAGCGCGGCGGGAATCGTCGTCGCGGTGGCCAGCGCCTGCGCCGGCGTCATCCCGGCCTTGATGAACCAGCCGAGCTCCCGCGTGTTCTGGCCGAACATGGTGTACACGGCGTCCGAGCCCATGCCGATCTTCACACCGGCCTTGAACGCGCGGCGCGTGGACTCGAGGTTCTTCTCGATGTAGGCCTGGAGCGGCGGGATCGTCTCGGCCGCGAAGCCGAACTCGTCCTTCGCCTCGATGTAGTACCGATTGTGATCGATGGTCGGCACCCACACCGTGCCGCGCTTCACCATGTCGGCGATCGTCTCGGCGTCGAGGTCGATCCCATGCTCGATCGAGTCGGCGCCCGCGCGCACGGCGTCCTTCACGCCGGACGCACCGTAGGAATGAATCGCGACCGGGCGGCCCTTCGCATGCGCGGCGTCGACCGCGGCCTTCATCTCGTCGAAGGTGAGCGTCTGGGTCGTGTCGACGCTCTGGTAGCTGCCGCGCGAGCCGTAGACTTTCACCCAATCGGATCCGGCCGCGACCCGCGCGCCGGCGAGCTCGCGGTAGTCGGGCGTCGGCGCGTCGGCGCGCGGCGCCGAGAGCCCCTGGCCGGCGACGAACATCCGGGGACCGACCATTTTGCCCAGGTTGATGAGATCGCGCATCGCGTAGTCGACATCGCCAGACGCGCCCAGGTCGCGCACGGTCGTGACGCCCGTTTCGAGCGTCCGCCGCGCGTTCTCGGCGGCCAGCATCGTCGTCACGCCGGCCGGCCGCCGCGGCTGGTTGAGCGGCCGCGTGCCGGGCGCGCGGTCCCAGAAATACGTCATGTGGGTGTGGAGATCGATCAGCCCGGGGATCAGCGTGAATCGGCTGAGATCGATTACGTCGGCGCCGGCCGGCGCCGCGCCGGTGCCGACCGAGGTGATGCGCTCATCGTCGATGACGATCACGGCGTTGGTGATGACCCTGCCGGAGCCGTCGACCACCTTGCCCGCGCGAATCGCCTTGGTCGCCGCGAACGCGTTGGATGCCCACGACAGCCACAGCACACAGATCAGAACCCAGCCGGGACCACGAACGCGCGAACGCACGAAGAGGATGGTCGTGTTGGTCATGATGCGTACCTCGCGCTGGCCTCCTCGAATTGTTCCGCGATTTCGCGCGCCAGCGTGGCGGGCGCGACGACGCGGGCGAAGGGGCCGAAGCTCAGGATCCAGCTGTGCAGCGCGCGATCGAGGCAGACGTCGAGCGACAGCGTCAGGCCCCCCGACGCGGCGTCGCGCAACTGCTGCGACGGGTGCCATTGGCGCGCGCGCACGTAGTCGGCAACCGCCGGCTCGAACTCGACCTCGACGTGCTCGGGCGGCCCCGAATGAACACCGAGCGAGTGGGGGAACGCGGCGTCTTTCAGCTCTTCGATCGGCGTGAAGCGATCCTCGAGCAGCGACACGTCCTGGATCCGCTCGACGGCGAACGTGCGCACCTCGCAGTACTCAGGCACATAGGCGAGGAGATACAGCCCGCCCTGCGCATAGGCCAGGCGATACGGGTGCACGAGGTAGGTCTTCGTCCGATCGCTCGACTTCGAATGATAGGTGAGGTGCGCCTGCCGGAGCTGCAACGTGGCTTCGAGCGCGCGCGCGATGAACTGCTGCTGGCGCGGGTGGTCGTGGCGCCGCACCGGGTCGGGTTTCGTCGCGATGACGCGCGGCAGCTGATCGAGGAACTGCCGCATGTGCGGGGTGAGCGCCGCCGACAGCTTTTCGAACGCGCTCTCGACGTCGTCCCGAAACGGCGTGCCCGACAGCGATTCGAGCAGCGTGCGGCTGAAATACAGCGCGCACAGCTCAGAGACCGTGAGCCCGGCCGACAATCCTTTGAACGCCTGTCCGTTCACCCGCCAGCGGGTCTTCCCGTCGTCGTGGGTCTTGTCGTCGTAGAGCGGGAAGCCCGACTCCTCCAGCGCCTGCAGATCGCGGCGGATCGTGCGGGTGGTGACGGCGCAGCGTGACGCCAGCTCGTCGATGGTGACGCCCGCGCCCCGCGCGCGTTCAATCTCGCGCAGAATCGTCCACTGGCGAATGACCTCGGCGTTGCGCGGCATCTGCGGACGAGGATACTACAGCGTCCGCGCCGGATCCGGCGCGTCAGTCGAGCGAGATGCGGCGGAGCAGGTCGAAGTCGGACAGCATTTTGCCGGCGCCCAGGACAACCGACGACAGCGGGTCTTCGGCCAACTGCACCGGCAGTCCGGTCTCCTCGCGCAGGCGCTTGTCGAGGTTCTTCAGCATGGCCCCGCCGCCGGTGAGGATGATGCCGCGGTCGAAGATGTCGGCGGAAAGCTCCGGCGGAATCCGCTCCAGCGCGTCGTGGACGGCCTGCACGATCGCCCGCACCGGCTCGCCGAGCGCCCTGCGGATCTCCTCGTCGTTCATCGTGACGGTGACCGGCCGCCCCTCCATCACGTGCCGCCCTTTGACTTCCATCGTCAGCGGGCGTTCGAGCGCGAACGCGGAGCCGATCTCGATCTTGATCTGCTCGGCGGTCCGCTCACCGATCAGCAGGTTGTGCGCTTTGCGCGCGTGCAGGATGATGGCTTCGTCCAGCTCGTTGCCCGCCACCCGCACCGACTTGCCGTAGACGACGCCGGCGAGCGAGATGACCGCGATGTCGGTCGTGCCGCCGCCGATGTCGACGACCATGTTGCCCGACGCCTCGGTGATCGGCATTCCGGCGCCGATCGCCGCGGCCATCGCTTCTTCGATCAGGTGCACTTCGCTCGCTTTCGCGCGCATGGCGCTGTCGCGCACCGCGCGCCGCTCCACCTGCGTGATCTCGGTCGGCACGCCGATGACCACCCGGGGACGCAGCAGGCCGCTGCGCTTGTGCGCCTTCTTGATGAAGTGGCTCAGCATCTTCTCGGCGGCCTCGAAGTCCGCGATGACGCCGTCCTTCATCGGCTTGATGGCCGTGATGTTCCCCGGTGTGCGGCCCAGCATCTCCTTGGCCTCGGTCCCCACGGCTTCGATGCGGCCGTTCACCTTGTTGAACGCCACGATCGACGGCTCCGACACGACGATGCCCCGGCCGCGGGCGAAGATGCACGTGTTGGCAGTGCCGAGATCGATGGCCAGATCGTGGGAGAACCGGGAGAGGAACGAGGCAAACATGCGTCGGGCTGAGGCAAGGGAGATGCCGCCGTCCGAGGGGAGCGTGGTGGGGTAAAGCGCGGAAAATAGTGTAATTTGACCCGCAAGCTCGTCGTTATCGGATTACAGAAACCGCTCGCGATGACAATTCTGGCTACACGCGTCGGGCACATCGCGCTGACGAGTGAACCGGGGATAATCGTTCCCTGTGCGAGCCATGGCGCTGACGGCGGCGGACAAGCGGATCCTCGAGGCGTGCGAACGCGAAGTCCCGGTTGCCCTGCCCGGCGAGGTGCTGGTGCGCGTGCGCACCTGCGGCGTCTGCCAGACGGATGTCCACATCCTCGAGGGCGAGCTGACGCCCTGCGAGTTCCCCGTCGTCCCCGGCCACGAGATCGTCGGCGTCGTGGAGGTGGCGGGGGACGGCGTGACGCGTCTCGCCGTCGGCGACCGGGTCGGCATTGCCTGGCTGGGTCATGCGTGCGGCGCGTGCGCGTACTGCGCGAGCGCCCGCGAGAACCTCTGTCGCCACGCGCGGTTCACCGGCTTTCACATGGACGGCGGCTACGCCGAGTACGCGGTCGCGGACGCCGAGTACGCATTCAAGCTGCCGGATGGTTACACCGACGCACAGGTGGCGCCACTGCTGTGCGACGGTGTGAACGGATATCGCGCGTACCGCCTCGCGGGTGATGCGCGGCGGCTCGGTCTGTACGGATTCGGCGTCGCCGCCTGCGTGGTCGCGCAAATCGGCGTGCACCACGCGCGCGAGATCTACGCGTTCACGTCGCCTGGCGACGAGGCCAGGCAGACCGCCGCGCGGTCGCTCGGCTGCGCGTGGGCGGGCGCGTGGACCGACGCTCCGCCGGCGCCGCTCGACGCCGCGATCGTGTTCGGTCCGGACGGCCGTCTGGTGACCGCGGCGCTCTCCCGCGTCGCCGCGGGCGGCGTTGTGGTGTGCGCCGGGATGCACATGAGCGACATCCCGGGGTTTCGCTATGCCGATCTGCAGGAGGAGCGCGTGATCCGATCCGTGACGAACCATACGCGTGAGGATGTGAGGGAGCTGCTCGCGCTCGCGGCAGCCGTGCCCTTCGACGCGTCCGTGGAGACCTACGATCTGGCCGACGCGAACCGCGCGATCGCCGACCTGCGCGAGAGGCGCATCCCTGGCGCGGCGATTCTCACGCTGTGATGGCGCAGGAAGAGACCGTCGTCGCGAGACTGCGCGAGCTCGACATCGCGTTCACGCGTCACGAGCATCCGCCGGTCGCGACGGTCGACGAGGCGGCGGCGCACTGGGCCGGCATCGACGCGACGCACTGCAAGAATCTGTTCCTGCGGAACCAGAAAGGGGACCGGCACTATCTGGTCGTGCTGACGGCGTCGAAAAAAGCCGATCTCAAGGGGGTGGCGGAGCAGATCGGCGACGGCAAGCTGAGCTTCGCGTCGCCCGAGCGGCTGATGAGCCATCTCGGCCTGACGCCAGGCTCGGTGTCGCCGTTCGGCCTCATCAACGACCAACGGCACGAAGTCCGCGTGGTGCTCGACCGCGACTTCCAGCGTGCTGCCCGTCTGGCGTTTCACCCGAACGTCAACACCGCCACGTTCACGGTGGCGGCCGCCGATTTCAAGAAATTTCTCGACGCCTGCGGCAACCCCGTCCAGCACGTCACTGTTTAACTGTCGCAATCCCCAATCCCCAATCCCCAATCGGCAATCCACAATCGGCAATCCACAATGGAGTGACCTGCCCTGTCACCGTCCCCATCTAGACTGCTTTCAGGCACGGTTCTTGTACCACTGTGAGGGGAGGCTGGTATGGCGGCTGCGAAGCATCAAGTCGTTGCGAATGAATGGGTTACGTTTCATGGCGGCGAGCTTGAAGGCAAATGCCCCAAGGTTCTGTGCGCCGCCTGCCGCGAGGCGCTGAAGCGGGAAGCGGCCATCTACGGCCAGTCGGGAGCCGCCCGGCGCTCGCGGCTGCTCTGCTTCGACTGCTATCGGGCGGACCTGGCACGCGCCAGAGCCCTGCAGGAGGCGGGCGAGCTGGACACTGCCTCGGCCACGCGGTTTCAGACCCAGCTGCCGTTCGAGCCGGTCAACCACTCGCGGCTCGACACCCTGAAAGCCGCGCGCGCGGAGGCGCGGGCGACGGCCAGTCAGGGCCTCGGTCAGTATGCAGACAAGCGGCGCCACGCGCAGATCCGGGCGCGGCATGCGCTGCAGACGATCGCGGTGGGACTGAAGGCGCGTCAGCTTGCGCCCGCCGCGCAGGCGCAGGCGATGGCGTCCGCGATTCACGCCGCGGAACTGCAGCTGCCCGACGCGTGGCTGCCGTATGTGGTGTCCCGGTAATGCGCAGCGCCCCGGTGTCGACCGGCCTGAGGGATCGCGATGAGCAGGACTGAGGGATCGCGATGAGCAGGATCGTCTTCGACAGCGACCGGCAGGCGCGGGGGAGCGCGGACTTATGCGCTGTTGTCGAGCACACGGCCTCGGATGGGCGATCCGGCGCCGCGCTCAACGACGAAGCCGGCGGCGCGCGCATCCGCCGGCAGCGTGACGATCGCTCGGGCCGCCGCAGCCTGACCGGCCTCGAGTTCCGGCGCCGGCGCCCGTGCTGAAACTGTTCATGCGATACTGATGTCCATCGATCCGCTCATTCTTCTCATCCTGGGACTTGCCATCGGCGTGGTGGTCGGCTGGGTCGCGTCCCGGCCAGCTCAGACCCGTCTCCAGACCGAGCTGGAAAAAGATCGCGCGGTCCATGCCGAGCGCCTTGCCGCCTATCACGACGCCGAAGCCAAGCTGCGCGTGGCGTTTCAGGCGCTCAGCGCCGACGCGCTGAAAACCAACAACGAAGCGTTCCTCTCGCTCGCCGAAACCCGCATGCGCGAAGCGCGCACCGAGGCCGCAGGCGACATCGACGCGCGCAAGAAGGCCATCGAGGATCTGCTGGCGCCGATGGCGAAGACGCTCGAACAGGTCGATCGCGAAATCAAGGATTCCGAACGGCGACGCGTCGAAAGCGGCGCGCAGCTGATGCAGAAAATCGCTTCGCTCGACACGGCGGGCCAGGGGCTGCGCGACGAAACGCGCCGGCTCACCGACGCTCTCAAACGTCCCGGTGTCCGCGGCCGCTGGGGGGAGCTCCAGCTGAAGCGGGTCGTCGAGCTTGCGGGCATGATCGAGTACTGCGATTTCATGGAGCAGCACACGATTCAGGGACCCGACGACGAAGGGCGCATCCGCCCGGACGTCATCGTCCGACTGCCCGGCGGCAAACGGATCGTCATCGACGCCAAGGCGCCGCTCGATGCGTACCTGCGCGCGCTGGAGGCGCCCGACGAAGCCGCCCGGCAGACGCTGCTCGGCGAGCACGCGCGCCAGGTCCGCAACCACATCTCGCAGCTGTCCGCGAAGAGTTATTTCGAGAAGGTCGCCTCCACGCCGGAGTTCGTCGTCATGTTCCTGCCGGGCGAGATGTTCTTCAGCGCCGCGCTGGAGCAGGATCCGTCGCTCATCGAGTGCGGCGTCGAGAAGCGCGTCATCCCTGCGAGCCCGACGACGCTGATTGCCCTGCTGCGGGCCGTGGCGTACGGCTGGCAGCAGGAGGCGATGGAGGAGAACGCGCGCCATATCAGCGAGCTCGGGAAGAATCTCTACGAGTCGGTCCGTGCGCTCGGCGGTCATTTCCAGACGCTCGGCACGAAGCTGAAGTCCAGCCTCGAGGCGTACAACGACGCGGTCGGCTCGCTCGAAGGGAACGTCCTCGTGAAGGCGCGCAAGTTCAGGGAACTGCAGGCGGCCAACGGCGGCGAGGAAATCAAGCCGCTCGAGCCGATCGACCGCGTGCCGCGCATGCTGCAGGCGGCCGAGCTCACCGATGGCCTGCCGTTCCTGGACGAGGAGGACGTCGAGCCCGTGCGCACCCGGTGAACCCGTCCTACGCCGGGGACCTCGAGCTGGCGCGCCGATGCGCCGCCGGCGAGGAGGAGGCGTGGGAGCGTTTCGTCCTCGAGTACCGGCCGCTGCTCTACCGCGCGGCCGACGCGCTCGACTCGAGCGGCGGCGCCCGCGACCTCGCCGACGCCCTCTACGCCGATCTGTACGGTCTGCCGGACGCTGCGGGCGAACGGCGATCGCTCTTTCGCTACTTCCAGGGACGCAGCAGCCTCGCCACCTGGCTGCGGGCCGTGCTCTCGCAACGGTACGTGGATCGCCTGCGTGCCCAGAAGCGGTTCGAAACGTTGCCCGACGACGACCGCGCGCCCCGGCGGCGCGCGCCACGAACGGACGATCCGCCGGATCCCGATCGCGCGCGACATCTGGTGCGGCTGCGCCAGGCGCTCGCGCACGCCGTCGAAGGGCTCGAGAGCCGGGATCGCCTAACGGCCAGCATCCCGGTTCGCCGATCAAGGACCTCGTGCACGTGTATTACCAGATCAAGAACGAGGAGCGTGGAGGTCTGGGGATGCCGATGCCGTC
>JAYVYV010000386.1:0-3069 GCA_043783985.1 Acidobacteriota bacterium
CCGCTGATCGGTGCGATGCCGCTGCGGCCTGCGAGCAGGGCATCGCGGAAGCCCGCGTTGGAGGTGCCAAACGCAGAAACGATCCCGATGCCTGACACGCCGACCGATCGCTGCACGCGGCGTACGTTACCATTACGCCATGATGCTTCCTAGCCGCGGCCATGCGCTGGGGGCGGGCGCCATCGTCGCAGGTGTCCTTCTGTTGGCGATCTGCACCGCTGCATTTGCGCAACGCGACACCCCGTCGCGACGTACGCCTCGGCCTGAATCGTTCGACGACCTCTATCTGCGCGGTCAGCGCGCCAACGCGGCGATCACCACGCTCACCGCGCACTTCACGGAGTCCACCACATCCTCACTGCTCACCCGGCCACTCGTTTCGCACGGCCGCCTTGCGATCGAGCGGCCGACGCGCGTCGTGCTGCGCTACAGCGATCCCGAGGTGCGCGTGATCGTGATCGACGGCAACAAGATGACGATATCGTGGCCGAGCCACAACGTGCGGCAGACAACCGACGTCGGGACCGCGCAGGGGCGGGTCCAGAAATACTTCATCAATGGCACGGCCGCAGACCTTCGCGGCCAGTTCGAGATCGAGGAACACGGCGGCAACGATCGGCCAGGCACGTTCCACCTCACGATGATCCCTAAGCGAAAGCAGATCCGGGAGACGCTCGCCCGTCTCGATCTGTGGGTGATGCAATCCACGTTGCTGCTCGACGCGATGCGGATGACGTTCGCGAACGGCGATACGAAGATGATGTCGTTCGACGAGGTGATGCCGAACGCGGCCCTCGAACCGGGCACGTTCTCGACGGAGCGCTGAGCCGCGCCACGCCAAGCCGGGCGGCCGCCCGCGAGCCATCCTGAATTCCAATGATGAAGGTAGCATAGCCTCCGTGGGATCCCTCGTGTCCGCTGTCGTCGCGTGGGCGCATCGCCGGCGCCTGCTCGTCGTCGGCGCCGTGGTCGCCGCCCTGCTGGTGTCGCTCGAAGGCACCCGGCGGCTGTCGTTCGACCCCGATGTTCTGTCGCTGCTGCCCCGCGACAGTCGCGTCATCCAGACGTTCCGGACATTTCTCGCGCGGTTCGGCAGCCTCGATCAGCTGTATGTGGTCTTCACCGCACCCGACGGCCACGCGATCAGCGAATACAGCGACGAGGTCGCGACGTGGGTCGACCACCTGCGCAGCGCCCCGGAGATCGCGCGCGTCGACGCCGGCATCGCCGACCGCGGACACGATCTCGGCTGGCTCGCGGACCATCAGTTGCTGGTGCTGCGCGATGGGCTCCTCGACGAGGCGCTCCGCCGGCTGACATCCGAGGGCATGGGCGCCGCCGTCGCCGCCAGGCGCGAGATGCTCACGATGCCATCGTCGGACATCGCGGATCTCGTGCGGCAGGATCCCGCGGGGCTGTTCGATCTCCTGCGTGATGCGCTCGGCGGCGCGCAGGCCGGCTTCGGCGCGGGGATCGGCCGCGACGGCTACGTGACGGCCGATGGGTACAGGCGTCTGGTGATCGCCCGACCCAGGCGCCCGCCTTACGACGCACAGTTTTCGCGGGCGCTCGACCACAGGCTTCGCGAAATCCAACAGACGATCACGGCGGCTGCCGCCGGCCGGACCGAAGAGCCGGACTCGGACCCACGACCGCCGCTGCGCGTCCAGTTCGCTGGCGGCCATCGGATCGCGGTCGAAACGGAAGCGGTGATCAAACGCGAGAGCATTCTGAACACGGTCGGATCGCTGATCGTGATCCTGCCGCTCCTGTACGTCGTGTTTCGGAGTCTGTGGCTGGTCACCGTCGGGTCGCTGCCATCTCTCCTGTCGCTGGTCGTCGTGCTCGGCGCGATCGGGTTCAGCGGCGCCCGGCTCTCCGCGGCTGCCACCGGCGCCGCGGCGATGATGTTCGGCCTGGGCGTCGACGGCGTCGTGCTGCTGTATGTCGCGCACGTGCTGGCGCGAGCGGAGCATCAGGACATCGACGTGCCATCGGCAATCGCCGGGCCATCGAGCAGCATGCTGCTCGGCATGTGGACGACAGCGGCGACCTTCTACGGACTGATGTTCGTCGACTTCCCGAGTCTGCAGCAGCTCGGACGCCTGCTGGGGCACAGCATGGTGGTGTGTGGAATTCTGACCCTCGTGATGGTGCCGGCTCTCCTGCCACGCACGCGGTCGCGCGGCCCCATCCCGGCGCTGCTGATGCCGCGGCTCGCGGGCTGGATTGTTCGACGCCGGCGGCTGCTGCTCGCGTCGGCGGTCGTCCTCACCTGCGTTCTGGGCGCGGCCGCCACCCGCATCCGTATCAACCCGACGCTGGAGCGGCTGCGATCGACCACCGATGCCGCCCAGCTCGAAGCAACAATCGGCTCGACGTTCGGCCTGCCGAGCGACGTCTTCGTCGTGCTGGCTGAGGGACCGACGCTCGAGCCGCTGCTCGAAACCAACGAGCGGCTGGCGCGACGGCTCGCCGCCGAGCTCCCGACAATGGCGATGCAGCCACCGACGCGGATGCTCCCATCCGCCGCGTCGCAGGCCCGGACGATCGCCCATATCGGAGAGACGCAGGTGTCGCCTGCGCGAGTGCGCGTCGCGCTCGAACGGGCACGCATTGACGGCGACTTCACGCCCGGCGCCTTCGATCCCTTCGTCGCGCGGTTGCCGCGGATCCTCGATCCGGCCGAGCGTCTGAGCTACGACGGCTACGTGGCCCACGGGCTCGGCGACCTGATCGATCGCGTCATCGTGCGGGACGCGCAGACCTGGACGTTGGCGACCTACGTCTTTCCGTCCAACGCGAACGAGGCGTCGCGGGTGCAGAGCATTGTCGACGAAGTCGATCCGGCGCAGCGCTTCACCGGCCTCACGCTGGTGAATCGTGAGCTCGCGCGCAACTTTCTCCCACAATTCCTGAAAGGCCTGACGATTGGAACGCTGATCGTCATCGTGCTGGTGGTGGCGGCGTTCCGCAACTGGCAGCTGTCGATGTTCGCGTTGCTGCCGACCGCGATCGGACTGATCTGGGCCGCCGGCGCACTGGCCATCCTTGGGGTTGAACTGGATC
>JAYVYV010000387.1:0-3066 GCA_043783985.1 Acidobacteriota bacterium
CAAGCGTCGGAAGATGAGCGCGAAGGCGCGGGCAGCGATTTCCGCAGCGCAGAAAGCTCGATGGTCGAAGCAGAAGGCGGCGAAGAAGTAGTGACGCTCACCGAGGTGTTCGATCGGCTACGTGGGAAGACCATCCGGCGCATCGACTTTAACGACGGTACGTTTCTTCAGTCTCCCGAACCGCTGCTTGTCGACTTCGCGGATGCGGATGACGTGCACGTGCAGGCATGGATTTGCGCGTCCCCTGAGGGGTTGGTGTTGTCCTTCAACGCGAAGCCTGCGCCCATGTCCGACCTCGGCTGGAACGAAGAGCCTCTAAGCAACATCGTCGCGATTCGGTAAAAAGGTGCGTCACGAGTCCCAGCCACCTCAGATGCTTCTTGAGTACAAGCGTGGCATGGAGGAGATTCGTCTACGCCTTGACTACGTCGCGGTGCAGCACAACGAAGTCGCAGCGATGGGAACGGTTGAAACGCCCGCCTCTCGTTTTCGGCTCGAGACAGGCTACATGCATCTTCGCAAGGTGCTGGAACTGATTGCGTTCTCGTCACTCATAGCGCACAAGGATTCGTACGTCTCGGCGTACCGGGACTATCAAAAGCACTGGAGGGCGAAGGACATGCTCAGTGCTGTTGAAAAGCTGAATCCGGGCTTCTACCCAATTGCATACGACTTCGACGGGTCAAAGAAGCAGTTCACGCCGACGCCCGACGGATGGCTCACCCGAGACGAGTTTATCGAACTCTACGACTGCGCCAGCGACCTCGTTCACGCCGGGAATCCGTATTCAGGGAAGCAGGTGTTTCTCAGATTGCGGCTGGACCAGTGGATCGGGCGAATCCGACGCCTGTTGGAATGGCACGGCGTCATGTTGCTGCACGAGACGGAACGTTTGGTAGTAAACGTCCCAGGTGACGCGAGCAGTGTGGTTCAGGTATTGATTGCCGTGCCGGGTTCTTGGGGCGGCAAGGACCCGGGCTGAACGGGCGTTTCGACCCATTCCCGAAGGCACAATACAAAAGTAACCTACAAAACAATGTACAAGAACGCGTGAAGAACGTTTTCGTCGAATTTATCTAGCAATTGGTGCCGGAGGTGGGAATCGAACCCACACTCACCGTTAGGTGAACGGGATTTTGAGTCCCGCGCGTCTGCCAGTTTCACCACTCCGGCGTTCGAAGCAAGTATAACCGACGCAAGCACTTGGCGCTGCCGACGCCCCGGTCGCAGCGAGAGCCTGCGGGCCATCAGCGGGCCACGACGCGCATGTGCTTGCGCCGACGCGCCGCTTCGAGCCTCTTGAACGAGCCCTTTAAGCCTGCCGTCGTCGTCGATAAGTATGTGCTTGTCATTGTGATGTTGGAGTGGCCCTGACCTGCCTGGCGTTTTTCGGACCAGCTGAAGCCTGAGAGAATGGCGCCCTCGGACCACTGAGGGAGCCATGAAGAAGACGCGATTCACCGAAGAGCAGATGGTCACGATCCTGCGCGAAGCCGATACGCGGCCGGTGCCGGAGGTCGCCAAGAAGCACGGCGTGAGCGCCCAGACGCTGTACGCGTGGCGCAAACACTTCGGCGGCCTGGAACCGGTCGACGTGAAGCGGCTGCGGCAGCTGGAGCAGGAAAACGGTCGGCTGAAGAAGATGGTCGCCGACCGTGATCTCGAGCTCGACGTGCTGAAGGAGATCACGCGAAAAAAATGGTAGGCGCACGCGCGCGCCGGCAGCAGGTCGCCTACGCCATGGGGCGCGGCCTGTCAGGCCGCCGCGCGTGCGCCTTACTCTCGGTGGCGCGATCGACGCTCGGGTACGTGTCGCGGCTGATCGCCAAGGCTGCCGCGGTCCTGCCGGCGATGCGGACGTTGGCCGGCCAGTATCCTCGGTACGGGTACCGCACGATCCGGATCTTCCTGGATCGCCAAGGCCACGTCATGAGCGCCGATCGGATGTATCGGCTCTGGCGCCAGGCGCAGCTGCAGGTACCGAAGAAGCGGCCGCGTCGACGCATCGCGACCAGCCGTCCGCGACCGCTGCCGCCGACAGCGGTGAATCACGTCTGGGCCTACGACTTCGTCTTCGATACCTGTGCGGATGGTCGCACGCTCAAGTGCTTAACGGTGATCGATGAGTTCACGCGGGAGTGTCTGGCGATCGACGTCGCCGGCGGCATTCGGTCCGGTCGCGTGATCGAGGTGCTGGCGCAGCTCGTGAGCGTGCACGGAACGCCGCGCTACCTGCGCTCCGACAATGGCCCGGAATTCGTCGCGCGGGCGATTCTCAAGTGGCTCCAGACGGCACAGATCGAAACGGCGTTCATTGACCCGGGCAAGCCGTGGCAGAATGGCGCCGACGAATCGTTCAACGGAAAGTTCCGCGACCAGCATCTCTCGTTGCAATGGTTCCGCAACCGCGCGGACGCGAAGGTGAGCATCGAGGAGTGGCGGCGACATTACAACGAAGTCCGACCGCATTCGAGTCTCGCGTACTTGACGCCGGCCGCCTTCAAGACGAAACATCTGGGCGCCGGCAACCGGGGGCGCTCGCCGGCGGTGCCGGCTCGCGCTGACTTGACGAAGAACGGAGCACGACTAACCGATCCGATCAGCGCCATTCTCCAGTAACGATTGGTCCGAAGAAATCCGGCAGGTCACGTCAACCTGCGCCGGGTCAAGGCGACGGTGACGTTGCAGGGCGAGCTCTACGAAGTCGCGAGCTCACGGCGAATCTTCAGCGTGCGCGTCACTGGAACCGAGTCGAACACCGCCATTGGCGTTCGTCCAGGCGCTCGATCGGAGTGGCTGGAGTTCTTCCTACACAAGGTTCGGGGCCTGGGGAAGTGACAGCTATCGAAATGTCCTGGACGCACCGCTTGGCAAGGCACTCCAGACTCACCGACATGACCAAGAAGGTCGTTGCTGCCGATCAGTCACGATAAGACGAAGCTGGTAAAATGTCACGCATGTATCGATCATCTTGGCGACGCCTCGCGGCGCTCGTCGTTCTGACCGCACTGGCGCCGATCACGTCGAAGGTGACCGGCGCCGCGAGCTCGTGCGAGTTCGACGGAG
>JAYVYV010000388.1:0-3064 GCA_043783985.1 Acidobacteriota bacterium
CCCCGATCTCCCGGCTCGCGACATCGCGGCCAGCGCCGGTCCCGCGCACGCGCGCGCGGTCGTGCTCGGCGTCACGCGCTCGACCGACACGAAGCGCATTGCCGCGCAGCTGAGGACCGTCGCGCGCCTTCTGCCAGACGCTGTGGAGCTGTGGGTCGGCGGGCCGCGCGCGCGGCACTACGCCGATGCGCTCGGCCGCCGGGCGGTGATTCTCCCGGATTATGAGACGTTGGTTCGCGAGTTGATCCCGATCTCGCGCCTATAGGCGTACGCGTCGACGCTGACGACGCTCTCGTGAACCGTCGACGGTCGTCTGACCTTGAACGCGAATCGTGGACGATGTCCAGCCCAGCATTTCGGTTCGTTGGCATGGCTCATGCTCATCAGTCGCGCCGTGGAACTTCTTCCCCCCAACGCTCAGTCAACTCCGTCATCCCTGGCTCGCCGGCCCATCTCGAAACGCCCGTGGGTCTGGGGCGTGCTCGGCGTGGTGGGCCTGATCGTGATTGTCTCGGCGATGTTTACGGCGGCCGTTCCCTTGTCGTCCGATACCCTGCGCCAGCGGATCGTCATGACGCTCTCGGAAAAGCTCGACAGCAACGTCGAGTTGGGCGACCTGCGCGTGCGCGTCTTTCCGCGGTTGCGCGTGGAAGGCGCCGACCTCCGGATTCGCCGCCGCGGCCTGGACGACTACCCGCCGCTCATCTCGATCAAATCGTTCCATGTCGACGCGAACGTGATCGGGATCTGGCGCAAGCACGTCGAGCACGTGCGGGTGGACGGCCTCGACATCAGCATTCCGCCCCGCCAGGCGCGGAACAAGCAGAAGACGTTGGAAGCAGGAAGTCTGAAATCTGAAGTCAGAAGTCTGAAATCTAAAGAGGAGATGGCGAACGATCCGTTGAAGGACGGCGGCGTCGTCATCGATCGCCTGGACACCGTCGACGCCCGCCTGATCATGGTGCCGTTCGAGCGGCACAAGGAGCCCAAGGTGTGGGCGATTCACAATCTCCACATGCGCGACCTGGGCTCGCTGAAGCCGTGGCCCTTCAAGGCGACGCTCACGAACGGTGTGCCGCCCGGCGAAATCGACGTCAACGGGAAGTTCGGTCCCTGGCACCGGGACGACCCTGGCGACACGCCGCTCGAGGGATCGTTCAACTTCGCCAAAGCCGACCTCAGCGTGTTCAAGGGGATCTCGGGCACGCTCTCGTCGAAAGGCGCGTTCGGCGGCACGCTTGGCGAGCTCGAAGCCAGCGGCGCGACCGACACGCCCGACTTCACCATCGCCGTGGGGGGCCACCCGTTCCCGCTTCACGTGAAATACCAGGCGCTCATCGACGGCACGAACGGCGATACGCGACTGAATGTCATCGATGCCTGGTTCCTGAACTCGTACTTGCACGCCAAGGGCGCCGTGCTCGACGCCCCGAACGGCAAGCACGGGCGCACGGTGACGCTGGATGTCGCGATGGACAAGTCGCGCATAGAAGACATCATGCGGATGGCCGTGAAAACGCCGGCACCGATGGCCGGAGCGCTGAAGCTGAACACGAAGTTCCTGCTGCCGCCGGGGGAGAACGACGTCGTCGATCGCCTGCAGCTCGACGGCCAGTTCTGGATCATGAAGGCGCGCTTCACCAACTACGACGTACAGGGGAAGATCGAAGAGCTGAGCAAGCGCGGACGGGGACAAACCGCAGAGCCGGCGAAAGAACGCGTCGCATCGGATTTTCAGGGCCGCTTCAGGCTCGCCGACGGACGCCTGGCGCTCCCCGACGTGTCGTTCGCGGTCCCCGGCGCCCGCGTCGAGCTGTCGGGCGCCTACGGGCTGAAGCCGGAGACGCTCGACTTCAAGGGCCAGCTCCTGCTCGACGCCAAGATCTCGCAGACCACCACCGGCTGGAAGTCGCTGCTGCTCAAGGCCGTCGATCCGCTGTTCAAGCAGAAGGACGGATCCGGCAGCGCCATCCCCATCAAGATCGGAGGCTCGCGCAATGCGCCGGACTTCGGCCTCGACGTGCGGCGGGTCTTCAAACGAGGGAATGACGATTAGCCGCAGAGTGCCGCGTTCGTTCTGACGTCTGATCCGTAGGGGCGGACCCGTGTGTCCGCCCGCGCCGCACACGTGGCTCGGCCCCTGCGTATCCAGAGGCTCCGGCGTGGAAACGGTTTCAGGAAGGCGCGCCGAGGCGTCGCAGCCAGGCGCGCGCGTCTTGGTACGGCGGGCAGGCTTCCGCGACCAGCTTCCAGAACTTCGGCGAGTGGTCCATGCGCTTCAGGTGCATCAGCTCGTGGATCAGCACGTAGTCGCGCACATCCGCCGGCAGGGTCACCAGCCGCCAGTTCAGGCAAATGTGTCCGCGGCGCGAGCACGATCCCCAACGCCAGCGCTGGTTGCGGATACTGATCCGCGTGACGGCGAGGCCGTGCCGCGACGCCAGCTCCAGCAGCCGCGCCGACAGCTCCTGCTTCGCGCGCGCAATCGTCGCGCGCCGCTCGGCGACGGTCAGCTGACGCTCGTCGTCGACGCCGGTCAGCCCGACGTTCGACCTTTTCCGTTCGCGCTCGCGCCGCTCGCGTTCGGATTGCGCCCGCAGCTGCTTCTCGATCCACGCGCGCTGCTCGGCGGCGAACGCCGCGGCCGCGCGCCTGGATCCCCAGCGCGGCACGGTCACGCGCACCGTCCGCTCGTCTGTGACGCGGATCACATACCGCCTGGCGCGCGGATGACGGACGAAGACCAGAACGGGACTCGCCGGGGCCGGGTGCGCGGCGACGGGGTCCGCGGCGTCCGGCTCGAATCTCAGCGGCAGTTGCCCCATCAGTGTCCGCCGTAGACGACGTAGCCCCGCTTGCGGAGGCTGTCGGCGAGCGCCGCTTCCATCTCGACGGCCTTGGCGTACGGCATCGGGTTCAGGTGCTCGTAGAGCCGCGGCACGAGCCGCTCGCCGCAGCGCGTGACCACGCTCGCGGACTTGTATCCCCGCTTGTGGTTCTCGAATCGCTCTTCGGGCGACAGGCCGGTCATCCCGACGTAATAACCGGCCCTGCCGTCCCCCTC
>JAYVYV010000389.1:0-7881 GCA_043783985.1 Acidobacteriota bacterium
GGCGCCGGTGCTGGGCGACATCATCGTCCAGGGTCGAAGGATCAGCGCGGTCGCTCAGGTCAGCAAGCAGGGATTCGTGTACGTCTTCGATCGCAAGACAGGCACACCCGTGTGGCCGATTGAAGAACGCCCGGTGCCGCAGTCAAAGGTGCCGAGGGAGCGGACGTCGCCGACGCAGCCGTTCCCGACCAAACCGCCGCCGTTCGAGCGGCAGGGGCTCACCGACGAGAACCTGATCGACTACACGCCGGCACTGCGTGCGCAGGCGATCGCCCTGCTGAAGGATTTCGACCGCGGCCCGCTGTTCACGCCACCCACGGAACGCGGCTCGATCCAGCTTCCCGGCAACGGCGGCGGGGCCAACTACAACGGCGCGGCATTCGATCCCGAGACGAGGAGGCTGTACGTGCCGTCGGTGACCAGCCCGTTCGTGGTGCATCTGGTCGCTCAGGATCCCGCGCGCGGAAACCTGGGAATCCGGCACGAGGGCGGCCTGACCCTGCCTTCGATCGACGGGTTGCCTCTGGTGAAGGGACCTTACAGCCGGATCACGGCCTACGATCTGGACCAAGGCGCAATCGCCTGGCAGATCCCGATCGGAGACGGACCACGCAACCATCCGCTCATCGGGGCGCGCAACCTCGGTCCTCTTGGCTCTCCGGGCCAGCCGTTCGTTCTGCTCACCAGGACGCTGCTGTTCGCCAGCCATCGAGGCCGGCCCGCCGTTTCGCCGCCGGAGCCGCCCTCGCTGCGCGCGATCGACAAGGCTACCGGCCGGATCGTCGCCACGATCGAACTGCCGACGGGACCGGCCCAGTCGCCGATGACATACATGCACCAGGGCAAGCAGTACATCGTGCTGGCAATCGGGAGTGGCGCGAATGCCGAGCTCGTCGCGTTCACGCTGCGCGCGGCCGACGCGAAGGATTGACGCACGAGGGGGCGCAGGCGTCTCGAGCCGTGGGCGCAGGCACATTCGTTGCACGATGGCACGCGGAGGTGTGTGTGAGATTCCGCAGCGCCGCCTATCTCGATCGGGCGAAGGCCTTCGTGCTTGTGCTGGGTGTGGCCTTCCTCGTTTTCGGTTCCGCAGGGTGTGCAACCCTGGACGGGCTGCGCGCGTTGATCCAGCCGCCCCGCTTCGAGCAGGACGGTCAGCAACGCAGCGAGATCCGCCTCAACGGCACCAGCGGCGCGTCTGTCCGCATCTGGACGCGCGTCTCCAACCCCAATGCATTCAGCCTGACACTCGGGACCCTCAGCGGAACGCTCCACCTCGAAGGTTCGCGTGCCGCCACCGTCGATTTCCCGTTCGGTCTTCCCCTGCCGGCTCGCGGCGAGGAAGTGGTGCCGATCGACATCTCGGTGGACTTCCGCGATTTGCCGGGCCTCGCGCAGACCATTTCACGCGCGCTCGCACGACAGCCGATTGGCTACGCGCTCGAAGGGACGATCGGCGTGAGCGCGGGCGGTTTCGGCCAGCAAACGCTCGGCCCGATGACTTTTTTAAGGGGGGAGTTGCGATAGCAGATTGATGCCGGACGCCGGTGGCGCATGACTTGCTTTGCCCTTGAACATGCGTACCGTCATTGCCTTAACGCTCATCACGCTGCTTCATCCCGCCGCCGCCAGGGCGCAGGAGGATGAGGATCGCCAGCCGCTTCAGGATCTGTTTTTCACCCAGGTCGTGTATCCACAGCAGCGCGGCGAGGTGCAGTTGACGCTCGGCGCGCTCGTCGACCGCACGCGAGCTGAGTACGCTGCCCTGGTCCCCTTTTCCATCGAGTACGGCCTCACCAATAGCTGGCAAATCGAGGCCGGGTGGGACGGCTATACACAGTTTCATTCCGCTCCGTTCAAGCAGCTGCACACCGCGCGGTTTTCAGTCGGGACCAAATACAGCCTGATGAACATCGGCGGCTCGCACGTCCACGCCGCGTTCGGCATCGACGCCGAGTTTCCGAGGCCGGCGCGTTTCCGGAAGGCGAGGGTGAGGCTAAAGGCATCGAGTTCGAGCCTTTCATAGCCGCCGCCGCCGACGTCGGTCGGCATCTCACGCTGTTCGGATCGTATGGACTAAGCCTGGAGGCGCACGTCGCAGGCCGCAGTAGCAGCGTGGAGCTCGCCGACGATCAAGGCCTGATCAGCGGAGGCGTACTCGTACCGATGGGCCCGGCGACCGTAGCGGTGGAATACACCACGCGGAGCGATCAGTTGCCGTGGCGACTCGATGGTTCGGCGCTCATCACGCCTTCCCTCGTCCTGCACGGCGGCCGCTGGGAAGTGGCGTTCGGCACGCCCATTGGCGTTCGCGCCGGCGCCCGTCGGGCGGGTCTCGCATTTCATCTCATTCGAGAGTTCTGATCTGTGACGCGCTGACACTCCGGGCACCAGTACGTGAGCCGCGCGTCGAGGCCGGTCTTGCTCGACTGAATGGCTGCGCCGCACCGCCGGCACGGCTTGCCGCCGCGGCTGTAGACCCAGAGCTTCTCGTTCGGGTCGAGGCTGCGCGTCGTCCGGCGGCCGGACGCGCGGCTGAGCGTCTGCGATCGGCCCATCACGTTGGCCCCGAGCTGCTCGCGGGAGATGTCGACGACCCGTTCGAGATCGGCGTCGGTCAGCGCCGCCAGCGGCGTGAACGGATGGAGCCCGGCGAGGAACAGAATCTCCGACTTGAACACGTTTCCGATCCCGGCGACGACGCGCTGATTCAGTAATACATCGGCGATCGGATCGGTCGCGCGCGCCCGCATGCGTCTGACCGCCTCGCTGCGATCGAACGCGCGGGCGAGGAGATCAGGTCCCAGCGCCTGGAGCTGGGTGTGCCGCGCGAGCTCGCGTGTCGACAGCAGCTCCGCGATGGGGATGTTGAAGCCGACCGCGCACGCGTCGGCGGTGCCGATCAGCACCCGCATCTCGCGTACCGGCCGCTGCCATCGCGCGCCGGCCGGATAGAGGTGCCAGCTGCCGTTCATGCGCATGTGTGTGCGCAGCACGAGGTCGTCGGAAAAAACGACGAGCAGGTGCTTGCCTCGCGCGGACACGGACTCGATGGTCCGGCCGACGATGGGGTGGTCGTCGGCGATCCGGGTCAGCGCCGGGTAGACCGACTCGAACCGCGTGACAAGCCGTCCTGCCATGAACTTGTGCAGGGTCCTGGCGGCTTTGAAGACAGTATCCCCTTCAGGCATGGCATTTAGATGGACTTGGAACCTTCAAAGTCATCCGTTCGTATAATCGAACATCGAAGCAAGGAGGCAGACATGAGATCCACTCTCGTCGCCCTCACGTTCTCGGCGCTCTCGGTCATCTGGGGAGCCACCGCTCCGGCACTCGCGCAAGACGCCAAGGTCGCAAAAGGCACGGTCACTGCCATCAGCGGCCGGTCGCTTACGGTCCACGTCGGCGACCAGGACCTGGCGTTCAACATCGACAACAAGACGCTGGTGCAGGCGCGGGGCGCGTCGAGCAAAGCGAGCCGTTTCGCCGCTGCGGGCAAGCCGGGGCCGCATCTCGGCGACCTGCTGCAGCGCGGGCAAGCGGTCGCGGTCACCTATAGCGACATGGCCGGGCGTCTCCGAGCGTCGGAGATCAAGGCGATCCCGACGGCGGGCGCGGGCGCCAAGTCGGAGATGAGGTCGGACGGCGTCGTGAAATCGATGGGCGCCGACTGGATCACCATCAACGGCCGCAGCGGCGCCGCGTCCTTCGAGCAGACGTTCACGATCGACGCTGCCACGAAAGTGTTCGGCAAGGGCGCCGGCACCGCGGCTGCGGCGAAGGGCGGGAGGGTACGGTTTGCCGAGCTGGTTGCCAGCGGCGATCACGTCAGCGTCTCGTATCACCTTCTCGGCAACGCGCTGCTCGCCTCCGACGTTCACGTGACGATGAAGGCGGCGCATTAGCCACAGGCCGGGTGGGTCCGGCAGGCCAGGTAGGGCGAGGTTGGATGAGCGTTCGGCGGGGGAGGCCGACGCGACAGGCCATCTCACCCACCCGGCCTGCTGGGCCAATCCGGCCCATCCGATTCACCAGACCCATCCGATTCACCCGGCCCATCCGACCCACCCGACCAACGCGATCCGCTTGACCCATCTGATCCACCCGCGCCTCGTGCCCCCGCCTGTCGGAACGTCGCCCGCAGCCCCATCGCGCCTGCGACGAACCCGGCGATGGTCAGCAGCGGCGCCAGCGGATGGCGTGACGGCGGCGCGCCGTCGATATCTTCGATCAGCATCCCACGGGGCGAGTCCACCCCGGCGCGCGCGCGTTCGATCAGCACGCTCGCGATCGCACGTCCGACCTTCGATCGATCCGGTTCGGCGTCGGGCAGGAAGGTGATGAGCTGCCGGTCGCCGCGCGGAAGATAGGCGGCCAGCGCGCCGTTGACGAGGATCACCGTCGCGCCAACCGACCGCGTCGGTCCGCGTCCCGTCTCTCCGGAAGGAACCGCGGAGCTTTGCGGTTTTTTCTTCGGCCAGGCGAGCGCGGCGCCGTACGGATTCGCCGGATCGGTCGCGGCCAGCACGACGACCTCGGGATCGTCCGGTACATCGCGCAGCGATCGCAGGAGATCGAGCGCCCCCGGCAGCGCGAACTGGGTCGCGCCGAGCCCGGCGACGAAGTAGCCGCGGCGGATGCGTCCATGTTCTTCCATGCCTTTCAGCACGGGGTAGACGAGCCCGAAGCCGCCGGCGACGCCGTCCGCGGCCACCGCTTCGCGCGTGACGACGCCGTGCCGCGCGAGGAGCTGCTGGGTGAGGGCGGCGGCCCATTTGGTGGTGTCGGCAGGCCTGGAGTCCCGCGCTCCCGTACGGGTGGGGGCGACCTTCAGATCCGCCTTGGGCACCAGCGTCCAGCGGCCCTCTGCTGACGGCGGCGCGAGGCGTCTGGATCGGAACGGCGCGCCCTCGGGCTGCCGTCCTTTCACGCGCCGGCGCGGCGCGCGCGTGCGCGTGAACGCGCGCAGCGCGTGAAACGTGTCGTTGGTGATCAGCCCCCGCCAGACGAGGTTCCACAACGCCTCGACGCTGTCCGCGGGGTAGCCGCCGCCGACCGCCTCATGCAGCGGACCGAAGAACGACGCGCCGCGTTCGCCCAGCATGTCGAGGATCGCGGTCTCACGATCGGACCGGTCGGGCTTCATCCGGGCGTTTGGCTCCGACCGGACCGCAGGCGGCAGCAGCCGCGGCAGATGATCGGCGAGATACAACGCGACGCGGCCGTCTCGGTCGCCCAGCGGCTCGACGCCGACCCAGACGACTTCGCCCGCCGCCGTGACGGCGTCGAGATCGGCCGGCTCGTAGACGTCGACGCGCGCGGGCAGGATTTCCGTCTCGAGGATGGACGCCGGGAGCGGCGCGCCCTGCAGCTGCTCGATCGCATCGAGCAGCGCGTCGGCGCCTTTCCTCCGCCGGCCCGGTGTCCCAGAGGCCGCAGCCGCGTTGCGGTGGGCGATCCCCTGCCAACGCGTCGCAAACCGTCCGAGAACGGCCTGATCGACCGGCTCGACCTCGTGACGCAGCTTGGCCAGCGAGCGGCGGCGCAGCATCCGAAGCACGCCGGCCTCGGTCCACTCCCGCCCCGTGCCGCCAGGGCGGAACTCCCCTTCGATCAGTCGCCCCTCGACCGAGAGGCGCATCAGCACGGCTTCGGCGGCGGGAGCGCCGAGTCCGTAGCGCCCGGCGAAGTCGGGCGCGGTGAACGGCGCGTGCGTGCGCGCGTAGCGGAGCGCGAGGTCGCCCAGCGGATCGCGCACCGGCTGCAGCAGCGACTCGGGGATGCCGACCGGCATCGGCACGCCGAGCGCGTCGCGGACGCGCGCGGCGTCCTCGACGGCGATGAACCGCGATTGGCCGGCGATGCGGACGGTCAGGACGCGGCGCGCCGTGACGAGGGCGCCGGTGCTGGCGGCGACGTCGGCGGTGAGCGAGCGCTCGCGCACCTCGCTGGCGGTGAGATCGCCGAGCGACAGCAGCATGTCGTGGACGCCGTCCGCGCTCTTCACGTGATGGCGCGGATCGAGCCGCTGGAGCTGGCGCTCGATCGCGTCCATCGACTCGGCGTCGAGCAGCTCGCGCAGCTCCACGTCGCCCAGCAGCTCGCGCAGCTGCGATTGATCCACCGCCAGCGCCTGCGCGCGGCGCTCGGCCAGCGGCGCGTCGCCGTCGTAGATGAAGCTGGCGACGTAGCTGAAGAGCAGCGACGAGGCGAACGGCGACGGCGTGTCCGAATCGACGGTCGCGACCCGTAGCTTCCGGCTGCGGATGTCGCCGAGCGTCGAAATCAGCGCCGGCATGTCGAAGAAGTCGCGCAGACATTCGCGGTACGTCTCGAGGAGCACGGGAAACGATCCGTAGCGCGACGCCACGGCGAGGAGATCCGCCGCGCGTTTGCGCTGCTGCCAGAGCGGCGCGCGCTGGCCGGGGCGCCGCTTGGGCAGCAGGAGCGAACGCGCCGCGTTCTCGCGGAACTTCGAGGCGAAGAGCGCGGTGCCGCCGAGCTGTCGCACGACGAGCGCCTGGACCTCGTCCGGATCCGGCAGCAGCAGACGCGGGTCCGGCGGCTGATCCACATCCGGAAATCGCACCACGAACCCATCGTCTCCCCACAGTGTTTCGACGTCGGCGCCGGTTTCCTCGCGGATCTTGGCGGCGACCGCCATGGCCCACGGCGCGTGAATGCGGCCGCCCCGCGGCGAGAGGACGCAGACACGCCAGTCGCCGAGCTCGTCGCGCACGCGTTCGATGACGATCGTCTTCGCGTCCGGCACGGCGCGCGCGGCGGCGAGCTGATCGCGGAGGTACTGGAGGAGGTTCTCGGCGGCGCGCACGTCGAGATCGTGCTCGCGCGTCAGGCGATCCACCGCGGCCCCCGGCGGCAGCCGCAACAGATCGTGCATCAGGCGTCCGATTGCGAGCCCGAGCTCGAGCGGCCGTCCGGCGCGGTCGCCCTTCCAGAACGGCATCTTGCCGGGCTGGCCGGGCGCGGGCGTCACGAGCACGCGGTCGTGGGTGATTTCCTCGATGCGCCACGAGGAGGCGCCGAGCACGAACGTCTCGCCGACGCGGCTCTCGAACACCATCTCCTCGTCCAGCTCGCCGACGCGCGCCGCGCCCGGTCCGGCACCGATGAGGAAGACGCCGAACAGCCCGCGGTCGGGAATCGTCCCGCCGTTGGCGATTGCCACGCGCTTGGATCCTTCGCGCGCGGTGATCGTCCCGGCGACGCGATCCCAGGTGATCCGCGGGCGGAGCTCGGCAAACTCGTCCGACGGATAGCGGCCCGACAGCATGTCGAGCACGCCGTCGAAGACCGTGCGGCTCAATTCCGCGAACGGCGCCGCGCCGCGGATCGCGGCGAACAGCTGCTCGACGTCCCAGCCGTCCATCGACGCCATCGCCACGACCTGCTGCGCGACAATGTCGAGCGGGTTCCTGGGATAGCGGGTGGCTTCGACGGCGCCTTCGTGCATCGCTTTCGCGACGGCCGCGCACGCGACGAGGTCGCCGCGGAACTTCGGAAAGATGACGCCCTTGCTGACGGCGTTCGCCTGGTGGCCGCCGCGTCCGATGCGCTGCAGACCGCTGGCGACCGACGGCGGCGCCTCGATCTGCACCACCATGTCGATCGCGCCCATGTCGATCCCCAGCTCGAGCGACGAGGTCGCGACCAGCGCCCGGAGCGCGCCGGCTTTGAGGAGATCTTCGACCTCGACCCGCTGCGCCCGCGCGATCGACCCATGGTGCGAGCGGACGAGCGTCTCGCCGGCCAGCTCGTTCAGCGCGCCGGCCAGGCGCTCGGCGAGCCTCCGGCTGTTGACGAAGATCAGCGTCGAGCGGTGCGCGCGGATGATCTCGAGCAGCCGCGGGTGGATCGCCG
>JAYVYV010000390.1:0-7873 GCA_043783985.1 Acidobacteriota bacterium
TCGTTCGCGCGCTCAACGCACATCTGCCTCACGCGGTACGCGTGCTGGCGGCCGAGGAGGCGCCGCAGGCGTTTCACCCGCGATTCGGCGCGCGAACGAAAACCTATCGCTACCGGCTGTGGAACGGCGACGTGATGAGCCCGTTCGAGCGCGGTTACGCGTGGCACGTGCCGGGTCCGCTGGACGTCGAGGCGATGCGCGCGGCCGCGCGGCTGCTCGAGGGGCGCCACGACTTCGCCGCGTTCCAGGCGACCGGGAGCTCAGTCGCCACAACGGAACGCGAGATCTTCTCGTCTTGCGTTGTCGCAGGGCTAAAGCCCTGCGCCACAACCGCGGGTGTTCAAAGTGGGCTAACGAGCTGCGCCACAACCGCGGGCGTTCAAAGTGGCGCAGGGCTTCAGCCCTGCGAACCGTTGATCGCGTACGAAGTGACTGGCTCTGGTTTTCTTCGCCACATGGTGCGCATCATCGTCGGATCGCTGGTGGAGGTTGGACGCGGGCGGCGGACGGTCGACTGGATCAGCGGCGCCCTCGCGTCGCGCGACCGCGCCGGGGCGGGGCCGACGGCACCGCCCCACGGCCTGATTCTGGTGCGCGTCGACTACCCTGGCGCGCTTGCGGCTGGGTCCTAAAAGTTTGTAGACTCAGGGTTTACTCAAGAAGGAACCGTAATGTCGCTTGAGCAGCTCCTGGCGTCGATTCCGCCGGGATCGCATGACGAGACGCTGGCGCGGCAGGTCAACTTCGAGCAGTTGCCCGCCCATGTCGCGATCATCATGGATGGCAACGGGCGCTGGGCCGCGCAGCGGCATCTGCCGCGCGTCGAAGGCCATCGCGCCGGCATCGATTCGGTCCGCGACGTCGTCGAGACGTCGGCGCGGCTCGGCATCGACGTGCTGACGCTCTACGCGTTCTCGGTGGAGAACTGGAAACGGCCGCGCGCCGAAGTCAACACGCTGATGATGCTGCTGAAGCGGTACATCCGCCTCGAGCTCAGCACCCTCCTCAGGAACAACATCCAGTTCCGCGTGATCGGCCGGCCCGAGGAGCTCTCCCCGGACGTGCAGCACGAGCTGGACATCGGCATCCGTCAGACGGCGAACAACACGGGGATGCAGTTCAACATCGCGTTGAATTACGGCGGCCGCGCCGAGATCGTGGACGCCGCACGGCGCGCGATGGCGGCCGGCATCGCGCCCGACGATCTCGACGAGCGGCGCTTCAGTGCTTTCCTCTACACCGCGGGGCAGCCGGACCCGGACCTGCTGATCCGGACCAGCGGCGAGATGCGCGTCAGCAATTTTCTCCTCTGGCAGATCGCGTACGCCGAAATCTGGGTCACGGAAACGCTGTGGCCCGATTTCCGCCGCCGCGATCTCCTCGAAGCCGTCGTCGCGTACCAGAAACGCGATCGCCGCTACGGCGGCATCAAGCCGTCACCCGTGGCGCTCGGCGCAAAGTGACCCCCACAATCGAATCCACAATCAATTCCGCAATCCGCAATCCGCAATCCGCAATCGCGCGCGGGATCCGCCAATGACCCGTGTCCTGAGCGGCGCGGCCCTGATCGCGCTCACCGTGGCGGTCGTGTGGTTCGCGCCCGATAGCGTGCTTCAGCTGTTCGGCGCGGTGCTGGTCGTGCTCTGCGTACGCGAGCTCGTCGCCCTTGCGAGCGCCGCCGAGCTGCGCGTCTCGACGCTGCCGGTCGTCGTCTCCACGCTGATGACGGCGGGGGTCGTCGGCATGCAGTCGGGCTACGCGCTCGAAGTGGCGCTGATGGCCGCGCTCGTCGCGATCGGGCTCGGCGCGCTCGGATCGTGGCGCGGCGGGGCGAACGCGCTCGCGACCGTCTCGGCGTCGCTCTTTCCCGCGATTTACATCGGGCTGCCGGTCGGCGCCCTCGTCGCCGTGCGCGCGTTTGCCGGGCCGCGCGTGCTGTTTCTGCTGATGCTGACGGTGATGACGAGCGACATGGCGCAGTACTACACCGGCCGCCTGTTCGGACGCCGTCCCCTTGCGCCCGCGATCAGCCCGAAGAAAACCGTCGAAGGCGCGCTGGGCGGGTTCGTGTTCGGCACGGCGCTGTTCGTCGGCCTGGGCAAGTGGTGGGTGCCGGGGATGCCGCCGGTGTTCCGTTTCGGCCTCGGTCTCGCCATCGTCGCGCTCGGCATCGCCGGCGATCTCTTCGAGTCCATGCTGAAGCGCAGCGCGGGCGTGAAGGACAGCTCGGCCCTGATTCCCGGCCACGGCGGCGTCCTCGATCGGATCGACGCGCTGCTCTTTGCCGCGCCGGTCTACTACATTTTCCTGAAATACGTGTGACGCGCATCGCCATCCTCGGATCGACCGGGTCCATCGGCCGGAGCGCCCTCGCGGTCGTCGACGCGCATGCCGATCGGCTGCAGGTGGTCGGCCTGGCGGCCGGCGAGAACGCCGACCTCCTCGCGCAGCAGATCGCGCGTTACCGGCCGCGCGTCGCCGCCATGGCGACCGGCGCGGCGATCGACCGGCTGACGCAGAGCGGCGCGCTCGAGGGCGTCGAAATCGCCGGCAGCGGCCGCGACGGCCTCGTGGCCGTGGCGTCCCATCCCGACGCCGACGTCGTGCTCTGCGCATCGAGCGGCACCGAAGCGCTGGAAGCCGTGCTCGCCGCGATCGAACAGCGCAAGACGATAGCGCTCGCGAACAAGGAAGTGCTCGTCGTGGCCGGCGGCATCGTCACCGAGGCCGCGGCCAGAAGCGGCGTCGCCATCCTCCCGGTGGACAGCGAGCACAACGCGATCCACCAGTGCCTGCACGGACGCGCGCGCACCGACGTGCGGCGCCTGATCCTGACCGCGTCGGGCGGACCGTTCCGCGGCCGATCGGCGTCTGATCTGGCAGCGGTCTCCGCCGCCGATGCGCTGCGCCATCCGACGTGGCGGATGGGGCGGAAGATCACGATCGATTCGGCGACGCTGATGAACAAGGGTCTCGAGGTCATCGAGGCGCGCTGGCTCTTCGGCGTGGGCGGCGATCAGATCGACGTGGTCATTCATCCGCAGTCGGTCGTCCATTCCATGGTCGAGCTGACGGACGGATCCATCATCGCGCAGCTCGGCGTCACCGACATGAGGCTGCCGATTCAGTACGCGTTTTCGTACCCCGATCGATGGCCTGGATCGCTGCCACGGCTCGACCTCGTTCGCGCCGGGCGTCTCGATTTCGAGGTCCCGGACACCGACGTATTTCCGTGCCTGCGGCTGGCGTACCGGGCGCTCGACGCGGAGCGCAGTCTCCCAGTCGTCCTGAACGCGGCCAACGAGGTGGCGGTCGGGCTGTTTCTCGACGGCAAGCTCGGCTTTAACTCGATTGCCATGGTGATCGAGCGCACGATGGCCGGCCATCGCCCGGCCGAGGCAGGCACCCTGGCCGCTATCCGCGGGATCGACCGCGGGGCGCGGGAGTACGCCAACGAGGTCGCCCGCGGGTTAGAATTGAAGGTCTGAGGTATTTGGAGTGACGACACTTCTCGCGTTTATCTTCGTGCTCGGCGTCCTCGTGTTCGTGCACGAGCTGGGGCACTTCCTGGCCGCGAAGCGGGTGGGTATCCGCGTCTTGAAATTCCAGCTGGGTTTCAATCCGACGGTTGTCAGCTTCCGGCGCGGCGACACCGAGTACGGCATCGGCGCGCTCCCGCTCGGGGGCTACGTCAAGATGGCCGGCGAGAATCCCGAAGATGTCGAACGCGACGAATTCGGCAAGGTGATCGTCCGGTCCGACGAGTTCCTGTCCAAGACGAAGTGGGAGAGATTCCAGGTCCTGATCATGGGACCCGTCATGAATCTCCTGCTGGCCCTCATCCTCACGGCGGTCGTGCTCTATCAGGGCGTCGAGCGTGGCTCGTACGAAGAACAGCCGGTCGTTGTCGGCGTTGTGACGGAAGGATCGCCGGCGGCCAAGGCCGACGTCCAGCCTGGCGATCGGATCGTCTCGGTGGCGGGCCGTAGCGTGGAGACGTGGGATCAATTCCTGATTGCAGTCGGATCGAAGGCCAACCGCGAGGTGGCGATCGGCCTGCTGCGTAACGGGCTCGAGCAGACGCGCAAGGTGACGCCGGTCGTCGTCGGCCAGAGCCGGTTCGAGTTCGGTGACATCGGCGTTCTGCCGACCGTGCACCCGCACGTCGGCGAGCTGTCCAAGGGCAGCGCCGCGGACAAAGCCGGGCTGAAGCTCGATGATGTGGTGCTCGCGGTGGACGGGCAGCCGATCACGTTCGGGTACCAGTTGAAGCAGGCCATCTCGAAGCATCCGGATCAGCAGATTACGCTCGCCATTCTTCGCGGCGGCGAGAAGCAGACGATCGCGGCCACGCCGGCCAAGGTCGGCAACGAAGGGCTGCTCGGTATCCGGATTGCTGACGACACCGTGAAGAACAAGCCGGGATTCGGCCGCGCGATCACCCTCAGCGTCGAAAAAAACGTCGAGATGGCGCGGTTGATCTTTCAGACCTTGGGCGGGCTGATCACCCGTGAGACGTCGCCGAAGCAGCTGATGGGTCCGATCGCCATCGCGCAGTTGTCGGGCGAATCGGCACAGCTGGGTTGGATCGCGCTGATGACGCTGATGGCCTCGATCAGCCTGAACCTCGGGCTCCTCAACCTGATGCCCATCCCGGTGCTCGACGGCGGGCACATCTGCATCATGGCGCTCGAGGGGCTGGCGCGGCGGGACTTCAGCCAGTCCGTTAAAGAGAAAATGCTGATGGCCGGTTTTGCGGTCATCCTGATGCTGATGGTGACAGTTATTTACAACGATCTCACGCGGATCAGCTGGATTGAGCGCCTAATGCCCTGGCGCTAGCTCGGCGGCGACGGGCCCGTTAATTGCACCCTCCCTGTCAGGAGGCTTCACCGTGCAATTGATGAGATTCGCATCCCCATTGGTTTTCGCGCTGGCGCTCGGCGCCGGCACCGCTTCGTCCGCCGCTGCCCAGTCGGCGATCGCCGCCAACGACATTCAGCGACTGCAGGACACCGTCCGCGACGCGTCACGGCACATCAACCAGATCCGCTCGTGGGACTCAACCACCGCCGCTCAGCTGCAGGCCGAGCTGGACGACGTCTTCGACGAAACCATCTACATGAAGGTGAAATTGCGGAAGCACGAACCGGTGTCGCGCCGCGACTTCGCCGGGTTGCGCGACCGCGCCGAGAACATCCGCACGCGGGCGCACGAGGAGTCGGGCGGCTGGGTGCCGGACGATGATCGCCCGGTGTCGACGGGAGTCTACTCCGGCCGCGATCAGTCTCCGAACGACGGACGCTATCCCAATGACGGCCGGTACCCCAACGACGGGCGTTACCCCAACGATGGGCGGTATCCGAATGACGGCCGCGCGGTGAACCCGGGCGACAGCCACTATCCGAACGACGGCCGCTCGGTGAATCCGAACGACAGCCGCTATCCGAACGACAGCCGATCGGCCAATCCGAGCGACAGCCGCTATCCGAACGACAGCCGTACGACGTACCCGAACGACAACAACCGGGTGCGCTCGCAGAACCCGAACGAGATTCCGGTCGCCACCGAGTTCGACGTCCGGCTGCAGAATCCGCTCACCTCGAAAACCGCCCAGGTCGAGGATCGCTTCGACGCGACGACGATGGTGGATCTGCGGGATGAGCGTGGGCGGGTGATGGTGCCGGCCGGCTCGATGATGCGCGGCATCATCAGCTCGGTCAACAAGGCGACCCGCATGGATCGCAAGGGCAGTCTGACCGTCGCCTTCGATCGGGTCACGATCAACGGCCGCGCGTACCCGATTCGCGCCACGGTTTCTCAAGCGCTCGAGAGCGAAGGGATCATGGGCGAGAAGGAAAAGATCGGCATCGGCGCCGGGGCCGGCGCCATCATCGGCGCGATTCTCGGCGGCGCCAAAGGCGCGCTCGCCGGCATCCTGATCGGCGGCGGCGGCACGATTGCCGCGACCGAGGGGAAAGACGTGGAGCTGCCGTCGGGGACGGTGCTGCGCGTGCGGCTCGACGCGCCGCTCGTGCTGAACCGGTAGGTCCCGCAGGTCACTGGGGCAGGTAGGTCTCCGACCTACCTGCCTTGCCCGCCCGACGCCACTTCTCTCATGACTTCTCGAGCGGCCGCGATCGTCCTGTCCACGTCCTTCGGAGTGTGCGCCGCCGACAGGAACCACGCTTCGAACTGCGACGGCGGGGGATAGATCCCCCGGCGGATCATCCCGCAAAAGAAGGTGGCGTAGCGATCCGTGTTCGCGCTCGTCGCGGACGCGTAATCGCGGACGGGCCGGCCGGTGAAAAACGGCGTCAGCACCGACCCGAATGCGTTCACCTGGAGGGGGACGCCTGCGTCGCGCGCGGCATCGGTCAGCCCCGCGGCGAGCCGCGTGCCCAGCGCCGCCAGCGATACGTACAGCTTCGGCGACAAGTGCCTCAGACACCAGAGCCCCGCCGTCATCGCGAGCGGGTTTCCCGATAACGTGCCCGCCTGATAGACCGGCCCCGCCGGCGAGACGAGCTCCATCAGATCCGCGCGTCCGCCGTACGCGCCGACGGGGAGTCCTCCGCCGATGATCTTTCCGAGACAGGTCAGGTCCGGACGGACGCCGGCCAGCGCCTGCGCACCGCCTGCTGCGGCGCGAAACCCGGAGATGACCTCGTCGAAGATCAGCAGCGCACCCGCGGCGCGGGTGATCTCGCGCAGGCCGGAGAGGAATCCGGCCGCCGGTGGCACGACGCCCATGTTGCCCGCGATCGGCTCGACGATCACCGCGGCAATCTGATCGCGGTGGGCCTCGAAGACGCGCCGTACGGACTCGAGATCGTTGAAGGCGGCGACGAGCGTGTCGGCTGACGTGCCGCGGGTCACCCCGGGGCTGGTCGGCGTCCCCAGCGTCAGCGCGCCGGAGCCGGCCTTCACGAGGAACGCGTCGGCATGGCCGTGGTAGCACCCCTCGAACTTCAGAATCCGATCGCGTGCCGTGGCCGCGCGCGCCACGCGCACCGCGCTCATGGCGGCTTCCGTACCGGAGCTGACGAAGCGCACGCGTTCGAGCGACGGCATCATCGCGCGGACGCGCTCGCCGAGCTCGACCTCGAGCGGACTTGGCGCGCCGAAACTGGTGCCGTCCTTCGCGGCGGACGCCAGCGCCTTCACGAGGCCGGGGGGCGCATGACCGTGGATCAGCGGTCCCCACGACATCACGTAGTCGATGTACGTGTTGCCGTCGACGTCCTGAATGCGCGATCCGGAGGCGCGGCGGATGAACAGGGGCGAGGCGCCCACGCTCTTGAACGCGCGAACGGGACTGTCGACGCCGCCGGGTAGGATCTTCTGGGCGCGTTGGAACAAACGAGACGAACGCTTTGTGATCATCGTCAGGGCTCAGGGCTCAGGTCTTAGGGGTGTAATGACGGTGCTGCGGTCGCGCGTCGGATTGTGAAGCCCTCAGCGCTCAGCCCTCAGCCCTGACAGGTTACCTGAAGCCGCACGTCGGCGTCCGGCACGGGCGCGCCGGCGGCGCCGAACGACCTCCCCGTCAGCCGATCGAGCGGCTGCGCGGCGAGCGTCGCCGCGGCCGCCGCCGGGAGGCTGCGAGGACGCGGCAGGGGCGGGCGTCCATCACGCCTCGGCTACCTCGACGCCGTCATCCCGAAGCCGTGGATGACGATCCCGGGCCGTGCGCCGGTGTGCCGCCCCTCGTCGAGCACCACGCGTCCGTTGACGATCACGGTAGGGATGCCGACCGGATACTGGAACGGGTCGGTGAACGTGGCGCGATCGGCGACGGTCGCCGGATCGAAGATCACCAGGTCGGCGGCGAATCCCTCTCTGATCAAGCCGCGATCCGCGATGTGCAGCT
>JAYVYV010000391.1:0-3059 GCA_043783985.1 Acidobacteriota bacterium
GTTGATTCTCAAAGGCACACGGTTCTAGCTCCATAGGACCACCGCGCCCGCCTTTTTTCGCCAGCGGCTTCCTTCTAGTCTCGTTATCGAAAGTCCCTCGGCATCGGCAGCCGAGCCCCCGCTTGGTCAACGTGCGCCGAGGCACTCCCGATGAACGCTAGCGACAAGGCAGGAGTAATGCCGCGATACCCACGTGAGCGGTCGTGCCTTCGCCCGATAAGACTTCGCCTATCCCGCCCCCACCGAGTAGCGCGACGATTTCATACGGGCCGAGGCGTGTGCCGGTACCCGGCGTCATTTCTTCAGCGCGGCCATCCAGTTGACGATGACGCTGATCGATCGAGACTCTCATCTGCCGCTAGCGTGTTGACAAGGAAGCGCTGGCCATCGCTGGAGACATCAAGCGCACCCAAGCCTGTGGCGAACGCACGAACGCTTAAGTCGTCGAATTGTAAGCCCGCAGGTGGTGGGCCTAGCGATCCTTCAACTGATTCAACAGCGGGATGTCCTTCGTCGCCTCCGGCGCAGGGATGGTACGGAGATACGCGAAGATGTCCGTCGCCTCCTGGTCGGAAATCACCTTGTCGGTCAGCGCCGGCATCTGACCGCTGGGGCGACGAACATAGCGGATGAATCCGACAAGGTTCCGCATCGGCGGACCAAGGCGGGCACCGACCGCGCCCGCACCCTGCCCCACGGTGCCATGACAGAAGTAGCAGGTGTTCTTCATGTACAGCCGCTTGCCGTTCTCGGCGTCGCCAGTCTGTGCGGGCGCAGCGGGAGCCGGCGTTTGACCAGCCAGCAGAGCGGATGCCGCGAGCAGGACGCCAAGGGTCGCCGAGCAGGCCAGCGTCGTAAGTCTTAATGGGATCATCGCTGTTCCTCAACCTTCACCGCGGTTGCGTGAGCACGTCCACCAGCGCGGGCTCGCCTCGCTTAACGACCTCGATGGCGCGTTTGATCGCTGGTCCGAGATCGTTCGGGTTGTCGATCGGTCCCTGTCCGTGCACGCCGTAGGCCTTGGCCAGAGCCACGTAGTCGATGAACGGATCCTTGAGCGCGTTGCCGATGTCCGACCGGCTCACATCGCGATTGGCCCGCGCGGCCATATCGGCGACGAACATGCGTTCCTGATGGTAGCTGCGATTGTTGTGCATGATGGTGAGCAACGGAATCTTGTGGTGCGCCGCCGTCCACAGCACGCCGGGGGCGTAGTTCAGATCGCCATCGCACTGAATGTTCACGCTCAGACGCCCGTGTTTACGGTTCGCGAGCGCTGCCCCCACTGCCGCCGGCGCCCCGTAGCCGATGCCGTACGCCCCTGACCAGCCGATGTACTGGTAGTGCTTCGTCAGATTCCAGAGCCGAAGCGGCCAGTTCGTCACGAACGTGGCATCCGACACGAGGGACCAGTCTTCGTCCTTGATCTGATTCCACAGCTCCGCGGAGAGCCGCGCAGTGGAAATCGGGCTCGCGTCCCAGCCGAAGGCCGCCTGTTCGATGGTCAGCTCTCGAGCAGTTCTTGACGCGTCGGCCAGACGCACGCCACGCTGGTCGAACAATCGCTGGCGGTCGGGAGTGATCAGTCGCTTGCACGCCTCGATCAAAGCCGGTAGCGTGGCCTCGGCGTCGGCGGTCATGGCGAGGTCCACTTCGTTGTAGCGGCCGAAGTCCTGATAGTTGCTCTTGGTCAGGAGTTCGTGGGACGAGATAGTCGCGATCTTCGCGCCCGGCTTCGTCGTGGGCCGCGACTGCATGCCCATGCGATTGACGGGCGTCATCGCGTGAATCTGCTGATAGAAGTCCGGCACCTCGAGGCCAACCACGAGGTCAGCCTCAGCGACGTTGCCGCCCCGAAGGGGATGCCGGCTGGGAAAGTTCATCCGCTGGACAAACGGCACGGGATCTTTCACCGATGCCTGCAGCAACTCGGCGAGCTCGACGAGCAGCGTGACGCCCTTCGGCGTGCGCGCCGCGCGCCCGGCAATAATGACGGGATTGGCAGCGGCTACCAGCAACCGGGCCAGTTCGGACACCGCGCCGCTGTCGCCGGCCGGGGGAGATCCCACCGACAATTTCGGCACCCGAAGGCGCGGCCGGTCCGCGATCGGCACCGGCTCCTCCTGGAGCGTCGTGTCGGCGACCAACACCACGGGGCCGTGCGGCGGCGTCATCGCCATCGTGTAGGCCCGCACGCCGGATTCAGCGAAATGAGCGAGAGAGACCGGCGTATCGTCCCACTTGACGCAGTCGCGTACCATTGCGGCGCAATCCTGGACAGCGTGCGTCCACTCGACATCGCTGCGACGCCAGGTGGCGTCGAGAATGTTGCCGAGCACGATGTAGACGGGCACGCGATCCGCGTAGGCGTTGTAGATCGCCATCGACGCATGCTGCAGGCCGACCGTGCCATGCGCCATCACCATCATCGGCTTGCCTTCGATCTTGGCGTAGCCGTGAGCCATGGCCACCGACGACTCTTCGTGACAGCAGGTCAGCAGCTCGGGCGTCCGGTTGCCACCGTAGTTGATGAGAGACTCGTGTAACGCCCGAAATGAAGAGCCGGGATTGGCCGCGACGTACTCGAAGTCGAGCGACTTGATCACATCGACCATGAAATCGGAGCCTGGGCGATCCGTCGTGTAGACATCGCTCGACCCCGCATCACTCGACGGAGGCGCCACTCCGGCAGGAGGCGCCTGCGGTTGTGTGGCCGGTACCCGGGCAGCCAATGGTGTCGCAACCATCGCGACCGCGCCCGTCGCCGCGTCCCTCAGGAACCGCCGCCGGCCGACGCCGTGACGCTTCGACCTCATCGTTCCACTTCCTTCCAGGGCTGAAAGACAAAGCTCATCGCACGGTCCGCCATTCGTAAACGCCCAGGCGGGTGCCGAGAGTGAAGGCCAACGCTGTGGATTATATATGGGCGAGATCGGGGCGCGGAGCGGATTACTCGCGATCAACGTTAGGACTTTATCGGGAGTGCCCCGGCGCGCGGGCGCACGAGGTGAGCAACGAGGCTGACTCGCCGGGGCACTTTCGATAAAGCCGTTTGGACG
>JAYVYV010000392.1:0-7859 GCA_043783985.1 Acidobacteriota bacterium
TCATGTGGTCGGTCGTCTCCGGGCTTCAGCGACGGGCCTGAGCACCGTCCACACGTTGTCGGCGACGATGCGCGCGCCGGCGGCCGTCGGATGGATGCCATCCCGCTGGTTGAGTCTCTCGTCGCCCGCCACCCCCTGCAGCAGAAACGGCACGAGCGCCACCTGATAGGTCGCCGCCAGCGCGGGATACACCTTGTGAAAGGAGACGATGTAGTCGCGTCCGTAGTTGGTCGGGGCTTCCATCCCGGCCAGGACCACGGTGATGCCGCGCGCCTGCGCCCGCTCGATGATCTGCGCCAGGTTGTGCTGGAGCTCGTCGGCAGGCAGGCCGCGAAGTCCGTCGTTGCCGCCCAGCGCGACGACGAGGACGCGCACGTCGCCGTCGATCGCCCAGTCGAGCCTCGCCAGGCCGCCGGCCGAGGTGTCGCCCGAGACGCCGGCGTTCACGACCTCGAAGTCGAGACCGGCCGCGTCGAGACGGCGCTGCAGCAGCGACGGATACGACGCGGCCCTGTCGACGCCGAGCCCCGCCGTCAGGCTGTCGCCGAGCACCGCGATGCGCGGGCGGCCCGCCGGCGCTGGGATCGCGGCAGCGCCCGTGGCAGGTCCAGGGACCGCCGCGGCCGACTGCGCCCGGGCCGGGTCGCGCGGATCGGCGCGCGGCGCGCAGGCGGCGACCGTCAGCGCGAGCGCCGCCGTGATCCAGATCTTCATCATCATCCCTATGTTACGATGCCGGCCCTCCGCACACAGATTCATCGCCAGCGCTGGGCTAGGGGTTGTCGGCGAGCTGCCGTTCCAGCGACGCTATCGCGCCCGCGAGCATGCGCTTGTGCGCCGCGGTGCGCGCGGCGGCAAGATCGGCTCGCGCGCGCGTGAGCGCAAGGGCGATCGTCTGCCGCTTCGTCTGTGCCTCGCGCTCGTCCGGCGTCAGCGCGCGGCCCAGCCGCTTGTCGCGTTCCTTCTCCGCCTGTTGGAATTCGACGTCCTTGCTCTCGAAGCCTCGGGCCATGCAACACACTGATGACTGACGCTGACGACTGACGACTACAGTATTCTACTGACATGCACAGCGCGCACGAGTTGATGACGCGTTGGCCGGCCCTCGACGTCGCGGCCAAGCGGGCCCGCCTGCACAACTCGCTGCATGTGTCGGCGGTGCTCGCGCACGCGATCGCCAGCTCGACCGCGGCCGGCGAACGCGCGGCGAGCGGCTTGTGGCGGGCGGATCCTTCGGCCTGGAGTCGCGATGCCGACACGCAGAAGACGATCGCCGATCGTCTCGGGTGGATGAGCTCGCCTCTGCTGATGGCGGATTCGGTCGATCGGATCGAGACGTTCGCCGCCGGTATCCAGCGCGACGGTTTCACCGACGTCGTGCTGCTCGGCATGGGCGGTTCGAGCCTTGCGCCGGAGGTGCTGCGTGCGGTCGTCGGCATTGCGCCGGGCTGGCCCCGGTTTCATATGCTCGACTCGACCGATCCGGCAGCCGTCCGCGGCGCCGCGACGCCGCCCGAGCACACGTTGTATGTGCTGGCCAGCAAGTCGGGCACGACGATCGAACCGAACTCGCTGGCCGCCCACTTTCGGCAGCGCCTGGAGGAGGTCGGCATCCCGCGCTGGGCAGATCATTTCGTCGCCATCACCGACGAGGGCACGGCGCTCGATCATCGCGCCCGCGCGGAACACTTTCGCGACGTGTTCATCAACCCGTCCGACATCGGCGGACGCTACTCCGCCTTGTCGTTCTTCGGGATGGTGCCGGCGGCCCTGATGGGACAGGACGTCGCGGAAATCGTCGGCTGGTCACTCGCGATGCTGGCGGCCTCCGAACCTGGCAGCACGCCCGCGGGGACGAACCCCGCTGTTGCGCTCGGCCTCGTCCTGGGCGGCGCCGCGCAGGATGGACGCGACAAGCTGACACTCATCGCGCCGCCGTCGCTCGACGCGTTCGGCCTGTGGGTCGAGCAGCTCATCGCCGAAAGCACGGGAAAGAACGGCACCGGCATCGTGCCGATCGCGGGCGAGCCGCTCGCCGATGCGGCCGTCTACGGCATCGACCGCCTGTTCGTGCGGATGCGCGGGCACGGTGCGCCCGGCGAAGACGCGCGCGACGCCGGCGTCCGCGCCATCCAGGCGGCGCACGCGCCAGTGGTCGAGATCGACATGCCGGAACCGCTGGCACTGGGCGCCGAATTCATGCGGTGGGAGATCGCCACCGCCGTCGCCGGCGCCGTGCTCGGGATCAATCCGTTCGATCAGCCGGACGTTCAGCAGGCAAAGGACGCCACGAACGTGCTGCTGGCGCAATACCAGACGAAGGGCCGTCTGCCGGTCGCGGCGTCAGACGGTAGCCTCGACGGCATCGAACTGACGCTGACGTCCGCGGCGCGCCGCGCGCTGCCGGCCGCCGGCGCCGACGCGCTGCTGACGCTGCTGCACCCGGGCGACTACTTCGCGCTGCTCGCGTATCTGGGCCCCGATCCGAAACTGGCCGAGGCACTGCGGGCGTTGCGGCACGCCGTTCGCGACCGCGCGCGCGTGGCGACGATGTGCGGATACGGACCGCGGTACCTGCATTCAACCGGGCAGCTGCACAAAGGTGGACCCAACAGCGGGGTGTTCGTCCTGATTTCGGCGAACGCGCGCGAAGACCTGCCGATCCCGGGCGAGCCGTACTCCTTTGGCACCCTCGAGCTCGCGCAGGCGATCGGGGACTTCGCTGCGCTCGACGCGGCCGGCCGTCGTGTCGTCCACGCCCATCTGCCCTCGCCGGATCCGGCGCTGATCCGCGCCCTCGCGGACGCGCTGCTCGGGCATCTCCCCGGGTCCGGCTGACGCCGACGCGACCGGGGCTCATGCAAGATTTTTCAACGGTAGGGTCCGGCTCGAGCCGGACGGAGCGCGATATGCAGATCGGATTCATCGGACTGGGGCGGATGGGCCTGAACATGGTCACGCGGCTCGTGCAAGGCGGCCACACCGTCGTCGCCTACGATCGGAGCGCGGACGCGGTGGCGCGCGCCGAGGCGGCTGGCGCGAAGGGCGTGTCGACGCTCGAGGCGCTGATCGACGGCCTCTCCGCGCCTCGCGCGGTGTGGGTGATGGTCCCCTCGGGCGAGCCCACCGAATCGACGGTGAGCGCGCTCGGAAGGCTGCTGTCAGCCGGCGACACGATCGTCGACGGCGGCAACACCAATTTTCACGACGACGTCCGGCGGGCGCAGACGCTGGCGGCCAGACGGATCGATTACATCGACGCGGGAACGAGCGGCGGCATCTGGGGGCTGCAGGAGGGCTACTGCCTCATGGTCGGCGGCAAGCCCGACGTCTGCACGCGCCTCGAGCCGGTCTTCCTGACGCTCGCGCCGAAGGACGGCTATCTCCACGTCGGCGACCACGGCGCTGGCCATTACGTGAAGATGATTCACAACGGGATCGAGTACGGCCTGATGCAGGCGTACGCCGAAGGCTTCGAGCTGATGCACGCCAGCGAGTACGCGATCGACCTCGGCGCCGTCGCCGGGCTCTGGAACCACGGCAGCGTGGTCCGATCCTGGCTGCTGGAGCTGGCGGCGCGCGCGCTGGCGGAGGACGGGGACCTCTCGAAGCTCAAGGGCTACGTGGACGATTCAGGAGAAGGGCGCTGGACGCTGCACGAGGCGATCGATCGCGGCGTGCCGCTCCCGGTGATGACCGCGGCGCTGTTCACCCGCTTCCGCTCGCGCGAGGACAACCCGTTTTCCGAGCGGATGCTGGCCGCGCTGCGCAATCAGTTCGGCGGCCACGCCGTCAAGACAGCCTCGTGACGATCGTCATTTTCGGCGGCGGCGGCGACCTGGCCCACCGCAAGCTGCTGCCCGCGCTCTACAACCTGCACGTCGACCGCCTGCTCCCCGCGCACGTCGCCATCGTCGGCGTCGGGCGCAAGGAGATGAGCGACGAGGCGTACCGTGAGTTCGCCAAGGACGGTGTCACACAGTTCTCGCGGCGGCCGATCGACGAAGCGGCTTGGCAGGCGTTCGCGTCCTCGCTGTTCGCCGCCACGGCCGAGATCGACGGCGAGAACAGTCTGGCGCCTCTCGGCGCGCGCCTCGACATCATCGAGCACGAGCGTGGGCTGACCGCCGAGCGGGTGTACTACCTGGCGCTGCCCTCCTCGTTGTTCGTGCCGACCGTGAAACAGCTCCAGAAGGCGCGGTTCGTGAAGCGCGGCGACGGCGCGGCGTCGCGCATCATCGTCGAGAAGCCGATCGGCACCGATCTGGCGAGCGCATGCGCGATCAACGACGCGATCGCCGAGGCGTTCGACGAGCGGCAGATCTACCGTATCGACCATTACCTCGGGAAAGAGACCGTCCAGAACATCCTGGTGATGCGGTTCGCCAACAGCATCTTCGAGCCGCTGTTCAACCAGAAGTACGTCGACCACGTGCAGATCACCGTGGCCGAGGAAGAAGGCGTCGGCACGCGCGCCGGCTACTACGAGCAGGCGGGCGCGCTGCGGGACATGGTGCAGAACCACATGCTGCAGCTGTTGTCGCTGGTGGCGATGGAACCGCCCTTCTCGCTCGACGCCGACGTGATCCGCGACGAGAAGCTCGAGATCCTCCAGTCGCTGCGGCCGCTCGAGGGGTCCACGATCGATGCCAACGTCGTCCGCGGGCGGTACGACGGCTACCTGACGGAGCCCGGAGTGGATCCGCAGTCGCGCACGGAGACGTTCGTGGCGCTGCAGCTGTTCGTCGACAACTGGCGCTGGGCCGGCGTGCCGTTTTTCCTGCGGACGGGCAAGCGCCTGCCCAAGCGCGCCAGCGAAGTCTCCGTCCACCTGAAGGGCGTGCCGCCGATCCTCTTCAACGCGGATCCGGCGCAGCGGCTCGAACCCAACGTCCTGACGATCCGCATTCAGCCGGACGAGGGGTTCTCGTTCGGCATCAGCTCCAAACGGCCCGGTCCCCACGTCGCAATCGCGCCGGTGAAGATGGACTTCCACTACGGCGAGCAGTTCGGCAAGTCGTCGTCTCCCGAGGCGTACGAACGGCTGATTCTCGACGTGATGCACGGCGACCCGACGCTCTTCATGCGCCGCGACGCGGTCGAAACCGCGTGGCGCTGGGTGATGCCGGTGCTCGAACGCTGGGCCGCCAACACCGACCCCTTGGCGACCTACCCCGCCGGCTCGTGGGGGCCGGCCGAAGCCGATCGGCTCATCGAATCGATGGGACGCCAGTGGCGACCGCTGTGATGCGCGACGACGCGCGCGTCTCATCGTCCTTCCAGGCCCTGTTGACGCGCGCCGGCGCGTCGCTCGACCGCGGCCGCGGCGCGGAGGCGGCGCAGATGCTCGCGCCCACGCTGCGCTCGTCGCTCACGCGCGACGAAGAGCTCACCGTGCGCTCGATGCTGGCCGAAGCGGCGCTGCTGCAGGATGACCTCGATCAGGCGGCCAGCGCGCTGGGCCGCCCCCCCGACACGTTTCGCGATACGGTTCCGCCCCGACGGCTCTCGGCGCTGTGGCGGTTGCACGGACGGTTGGCGTCCGCGCGTGGCGACCAGTCGCGCGCCATCGCGATGCACGCCCGCGCGTTGAAGCAGGCGGAGGCGGCCCACGACTCGCGCGCCATCGGTCTCGCCCACTACGAGCTCGGCCAGTGCTATCGCCAGGTCGGCGACGTCGCCATCGTGCGCGAGCACATCAGCAAGGCCGCCTCGGCCCTCCACGCGGCGGGCGACCGCCGGCACCTGGCGCTGGTGCATTCGCTGTCCAGCATCTCGCTCGCCCAGCTGGGCCGTTACGACGAGGGCATGGCGGCCCTGCGCCACGCCGAGCGGCTCGCGGCGGCCGTGCAGGCGGAAGACGTGCTCGCCACCGTCTGCGGCAACCAGGCCAACGTGATGATGCTGCAGCATCGCTACGAGCAGGCGCTGGCGCTCGCCGAGCGCAGCGTGTCGCTCCATGAAACGCACGGCTCCGGACACGGCCTCGCCGTCGCGCTGGCCACGCTCGGTCAGATCTGCGTGCGCCTCGGCGATCTCGGCCGTGCCGAGCACGCGCTGCACCGCGCGCTGGATGTCCGCAGCCCGATCCAGTTCCACGAGACGACCGGCGCGGTCTTCGACACGCTGGCGCAGATTCACCTGATCCGCGGGCGCTACGACACAGCCAGCGACTTCCTCGGCCGCGCCAGCGACGCATTCGGCGCCTACGGCCGCCAGACGAGCCAGTGGTACGAATGGTCCGTGCGCGTGCTCGGCGCGCGCCTGGCGCTGCGCCGCGCCGCGCTGGACGAGGCCGTCACACGCGTCGACGAGATCCTCCAGTCGGGCGCGCCCCCCTTCGACGCGCTGCAGGCCACGCTCATCGCCGCCGAAGCGCTGATTGCCGGAAACCGCCTGCCCGAGGCCGAGCGGCGTCTCGCGGCGGCCGCCGAGACGCTCGACCCGAAGGTCGCTCCCGCCGCATGGGGCGAGTACCTCCGACTGCGCGGCGCGCTGCACGCGAAATCGAGCAGCGGCGCCGACGCCTACCACGATTTCTCGCAGAGCGCGGCGCTGCTCGACCTTCTGGGCGAGCGGTACCAGTCCGCTCTCAGCCATCTCGCGCTCGGGCGTCTGGTCGCCGAGACCGGCGCCCGCTCCGTCGCCGAGCGCCACTTGAACAAGGCGCTGGGCATCTTCGAGCAACTCGGGGCGGAGCGCGACGTCGAGGACACGCACGTCGCGCAATCGTTGCTGACCTCGGTGGGCACCGGCCAGTACGTCATGTCGCCCGCAGACGCCGACGATGCGATCGTGCGGCGCATCGTGGATGCGGCGGCGCTCCCCGATCTGCTCGGGCGCGAGACCGCGGCGGCGCTGCTCGAGGCCGCGGCCGCCGATTACGCCGTGATCTACGTCGCGCTCGCCGGCGGCGACGTCCGCGTCATCGCGACGGCCGGGTGCGACGAGGACGCGGCGCGCACGATCGCACGATCCGCCGCCAATGGTCACCCCTATGGACGCGGCTCCATCGTCGTCGAACCGCTGGGGCGCAATTCCGAAGGCCCCCGGTTCGGACTGATCGCTTCGCCCAGGCCGGTCGGCCATCCGGTGATGCGGCGTCTGCGGATGATTGCCGCCGTCGCGCAGCAGGGGTTCGCGTTGTGCGCGGCGCGCGACCGTCCGGTCGCGATCGCGGGGCTCGCGATCGATCCGCCGTCGCTCGAGCCGCTGCTACCCGGGTTTCTTTCCGCCAGCCCGGCAATGGATCGCGTCGTGGAACAGATCCAACGCCTGCAGGGCAACGACTTGACGGTGTTGATCACGGGGGAGAGCGGGACCGGCAAGGAACTGGTGTCGCGCGCGATCCATGTCGGGTCGCACCGCAGCGCCGGCACGTTCCTACCTTACAACTGCACGACCACGGGGCGCGATCTGGCGGACAGCCAGCTCTTCGGCCATCGGCGAGGCAGCTTCACGGGAGCCGTCACCGATCAACCCGGGCTAATCCGCACCGCGTCCGGCGGCACGCTGTTTCTCGACGAGATCGGCGACCTGCCCCTGGACGTTCAGCCGAAACTGCTGCGGTTCCTCGAACAGCACGAAATCATGCCGATCGGCGAGACGAAGCCGCAGCGCGTGGACGTCCGTGTCATCGCAGCGACCAACGCGGATCTCGAGCAGCGGGTGGCCGAAGGCAAATTCAGGGAAGATCTGTACTACCGGCTGAGCGTCATCCGGATCCACGTGCCGCCGCTGCGCGAACGGCGCGAGGAGATCCCGCACCTGAGCACCTTCTTCCTGCGGGAGGCACTCGAGCGGCTGGGCAAACCCGACATCCACCTGAGCTCGGAAACGCTCGACGTCTTCTCGCAGTA
>JAYVYV010000393.1:0-3045 GCA_043783985.1 Acidobacteriota bacterium
CTGGCGTTCGCGCGCCGCCGAGACAGCCACATGCCCGGATTGCGCCACGGCGTCCAGCGCGTTGTCGATCAGGTTTGCCCAGATCTGGTTGAGCTCTCCGACGAAGCCGTTGACCGTTGGCAGATCCGGCTCGAATTCGAGCGTGACCGCCACCGACTTCCCGCGTGCCTTTGACTTCAGCACCGCCACCGTGTTGCCCAGGCTGCGCGCGAGGTCCACTGGTTCGGCGGACGCGCCCTGGTCCATGTGCGTGAAGCCCTTGACCGCGGACACAAGGCCGGAGATCCGCATGGCGGCATCCTGGATTTCAGAGGCGAGGCCGCGCACCGAGCACCCTGCGGCAGCCCAGCGCAGGACGGCGTCGAGGCACGACCCTTCCACGGCGGTGGCGATCTGATTCAACGCGTCCAGCGTGACAGCGGTTTCCGAGAGCTGTCCCGAAATCTTCGGGTCGAGTCCGTGGTCATCCAGCCAGTCCGATATCGCGTCTTCCCGCTCGGCCTGCTGGATCGGAGAGAGCACGCCCTGCACCCGCGTGGCCATGCACGACGCCCGCACCGCTTCGATCGCGGTGAGCTGGTCCTCACTCAGGCGCGCGGCGCGCAGGGCGAGAGTGGCCCGCTCGGCTTCCTCCAGGCGATCCTCGAGGAGGGAGGCGCTCCGCTCGATGGCCGCGGCGGGATTGTTCAGCTCGTGGGCCAGTCCGGCGGAGAGTTTGCCGAGCGACACCATCTTCTCGTCGTGCTGCTCGCTCGACGCGAAGAGGCGGGCGCGGTCGATCATCTTGTGCACGAGGATCCCCGTCACCTCGTGGCACTCGCGAATCATCTCGCGCAGATCATCGCGATGGATGAGGAGGACCGACGTCGTGACAAGCGCAAGGGTGTCACCCGGCGGCGTCACCATCCGGGAGTAAGGCAGCAGGCCCGTTACGTCACCGGCCTTCCACTCCATCACCTTCTTCATGCCGGCGCCGCGGTCCACGAAGATCCCGATCTGGCCCGTGAGGACCACGAACATCCCTTCGACCTGCGCGCCCTTGGACGTGAGGGTGCTGCCCTCCGCAAGATCGCGATGGGTGCCGTGCGCGGCGAGCCACTCGAGTTCGGTCCGGCCAGCGGCGCCAAGCGTCTCGTGCGCGGAGAGCAGATCGACGATTTCGGATTGCGTCATCGGGTGAATGGGAGCGCCCGCGCAGGCGCCCATCATACCCTCGTTCGCCGCCGCGTCGGTGTAGCCGCGGGCCTTCAGAGCCTGTGAAGGAATCGGGTCGGCGTCGGCAGGAAGCGTGGTCCTGCGGTGTGGTGATCGTGTCGGGCGGCGACGCGGTGCCGCTGGGTCGTCGGCGCGGCGGGTGCGCGAGGCGCTCACCGGGTGAGCCGGCCGCCCACGCGACGGGCCGCGGGGCCCGCCCCGGCTTACGTCATCAGATGCGGCACGATCGCCATCGCGCGGAGGACATTGTGCGCGAGCGCGATCCAGAGGACCCAGGTCTGGATCTTCGGCAAGCCGCGGACCGGGATGTGGGTGAGTCCGCGATGCGTGCGCGTGTCGGCGTTGATGCGTTCGGCCGTGGACGCGCGCGTTTTGTAGAGGGCCTTCGCGTCGTCGGTGGCCATCCGTGCGCGCCACGCGAGGACCGCGGGATCCGGATCCGGGCCACTCCCCGGCCCATGGTGCCCCTTCGGGACCGGGGCATAGACCGTAATCGCGCGGGCGGCGGCGGTGACCAGACTGGTGGTGTTCACATAGCCACCATCGACGACGACCTCGGTCGGCGCGCGTCCGGTGCGACGGTGGACTTGATCGAGCATCGGGACCAGCGCGGGCTGATCCGAACCGACATTCGTCACATCGACGCCGACAATCACCTGCCCGTCGACGTCCGTCGCAAACTGCACGTTGTAGGCCGGGCGATAGCCCCCGTCACTCAGCTTCATCACGCGCGCATCGGGATCGGTCGTCGACGCTTTCGGCGCACGGGTGGATCGATTCCGCTGCTTCACCGCCTCGATCGCCGGCAATTGCGCGAGGGCCGCCTCGACGCGGGCGACCCGCTCCGCGGCCGCCCGCTGGGTGGCCGCCGCCTCCCGGGCGGCGACCGCGCCGTCCTCTTGGCGTTGCGCCCGCTCGACCTGCTGCCGCGCCATCGTCAGGCACTCGCGCAGGCGCTCGCCGCGCCGGAAGGACCGGACGCCCGCATTCGCGCGGACCTTGGTCCCGTCTTGCGCCAGCCGATGCAGGGTCACCACCCGACGATCGAGCAGCACCGCGATCGATTGCGTCAGCAACGCATCGAGCGCCGCCCGCTGGCCCACGCGGAAATCACTGAGCGTATGGTAATTGACGGCGACCCCGCCCCGGATCCAGCGATACGCGTCATGCGCGTAGCACAACCGGTCCACCTCCCGGGCGCTCCCGACGCCGTCAATCGTGGCGTAGAGCCAGAGCGCGATCAGAATCTTGGGGTCGATCGGTGACCGCCCCGCGTGACCCTCTCGTGCCTTAATCGTCGCGTAGAACGCCGCCAGGTCGAGCCCTTCGACGAACCGCCACACCAAGCGCGCCGCGTGCCCCGGCGGCAGCAGGCTCTCGAGATCGGTCGGGGTCAGTTCCACCTGCGTCCGATTCGCGGTCTCATAGCGCGCCTCCCCGGTCGGCGCTACCGGCACGGGGAGGCTGGGCAGCGTCGGGTCCTGAGCGTCACGCATGCGCGCAGCCTAGTACAGACCGCCGCCGCTCACAAGCGGCCCGCGCCCGATTTCTTCACAGGCTCTTCAGACCCGACGACGTTCCGACGACGCGACGCATTTTTTCTGTGCAAGGCCTTTGCCTGCTGGTCAAGCTGTTGCAGAACCGTCGGTATGTCGCCAGGCAAACCCCTGCGTTTTCCTACCTTCGCTTACGTCGGGATGCACCGCTACTTCGTGACGATCTGCACGTCGAAGCGCCTGCCGGTCTTCAAGGACATGGCTGCCGTGGAGACCGCACTGAGCCAGTTATTGCGTTGCGCCTCCCGGAGCGACCTGGCTCTTTTTGCCTATT
>JAYVYV010000394.1:0-3043 GCA_043783985.1 Acidobacteriota bacterium
AGCAGGATCTGCGCGGCCTGGTCACCGCCGAGCCCGCTCGTCGGTCCGGCCGAATCCGGCGCCACGCGCCAGATCCTGCCCAGCGATGCGTCAGGCTTCCCGTTGGTGGCCAGCGAGCGTTGGCCGGTCGCCGTGTCCTCGCGCGCGCTCACCGTCGCCGTGCGGCCGTCGGCATAGAACAGCGTCCGCGACTCCGGGGAAATCTTCGCCGCCGCGTACCGGTAGACGCCGCTCGTCAGCACGCGCTGGTCGAACCGTGACACCATCCCCAGCAGCACCACGCAGGCCAGCGACGCGGCGGCAGCGGGCCACCACGTCCGCGCGCGTGCCCGCACCCCGGTCGTCGCTCCTGCCAGCAGCCAGATGCCAAAGCCGATGTCGACGAGCGCTCCCGCGATCAGCAGCAGCTTGAGCCCGAGCAGGGGCATCAACACCATCCCGGCGAGCGCCGCGCCGACGATCGAGCCGAGCGTGTTCACCGCGTAGACCGTGCCGATGGCCCGCTCCCCGCTCCGCGCCGCCAGCAGCGTTCGCGTGATGAGCGGCAGGGTGATCCCCGCGCAGAACGTGGCGGGCAACATCACGCTGAGCGCCACGCCGTACTTGGCGAGCGTGAACAGGCCGTAGCCCTGGGCCGACGGTGCCAACGCCTGCATGAGGGTCGCGAACCACTCGAACGACTCGAGGTACACCGGCATCGTCGCCACAGCGAGCGTCCCCATCACCACCTGCGTGATGCCCAGCGCGCGCACCGGGTCGGCGAAGCGGTCGGCGCGAGAGCGCACCCACCACGCGCCGAGCGCCAGTCCGAGGATGAACGCGGACAACATCAACTCGAACGAGTGCGTCGCCCCGCCGAGCACGAGCGACAGCATCCGGATCCACGCGATCTCGTAGATGAACGACGCCAGCGCCGTGCCCCCCGCCACCCACAGCAGCACGCGCCAGAGGCGACGGAACGCCGGGTCCGCGAGGCGGTCGTCGTGGCCGCCCTGCATCGCATCCGACGCCGCCGGGGCCGCCGGCGCGGGTTCGCCCGCTTGCGCCGCGGCGCCGGCCTGTTGACCGCGCCGGACGCGCACCGCGACGATCACCGCGAGGGCGACCACGAGGTTGATGATCGCCGCCGCGAGCAGCGTTCCCGGAAGCCCCGACTCGGTGATCAGCACGAACCCGGCGAGCAACCCGCCCGTCGCGGCGCCCAGCGAGTTCGTGAAGTACAGCAAACCGAGCACGCGTCCGGACGACGCGACCGGCGTCCGCAGCACGCGCAGGACGCCGGCGCTCATCAGCGGAAAGGTCATCCCCAGCAGCACGGACTGCGGGAGGATCAGGACCGCCGCGATCGTCCACTTGGCGACGACCAGCGACACACCACTGCCGAGCGCCGGGAAGATCACGTCGTACGACAGGTTGGTCGCCGAGACGAAGACGCTGTCGAACGCGATGCCGATCACGCCGACGAGCAGCTCGATCCCGGCGTACCAAAGGAGCGGCTGCGCAATTCGCTCCGAACGCTGGCTCGCCCCCGCCGCGCCCAGCGACATCCCGCCGAGGAAGATCACGAGCACGATGACCTGGGCGTACGCGCTGTGCCCGACAAAGAGGCCGAGGTACCGGCTCCAGATCGTCTCGTAGATGAGCCCCGCGGCCCCCGACAGTGCGAAGACCGCGTAGAGGAGGATCACCATCAGTCGGTTGCTCAGTGGGCGCGCCGTTCGACGCGCATGTGCATCCCGTGGCGCGGGCGCAGGGTGATGATCGGCTGGATCGCGACCCGGTGCAATGGATCGTGCCGGAACCGCCACCGCCGGGCGATCGTCGCCAGCGTGAGGATCCCTTCCATCCACGCGAACTGCTCGCCGATGCAGACGCGCGTGCCGGCGCCGAACGGAAAGTACGCAAACTTGGGCCGGGCGTCCGATTGCTCGGGGACCCATCGACCGGGCATGAACTGGTCGGCATCGGGCCACCACCGCGGGTCGCGATGCACGTGGTACTGCGACGTGAACACCACCGTCCGCGCCGGCAGCGTGTAGTCGCCGATGGCATAGGCGTCGATCGCGCGGCGCCCGAGCGCATACGCCGGCGGGTACAGCCGCATCGACTCGGCGAAGACCATCCGCGTGTACGGAAGACGGGGGACGTCTTCCCAAGTCGGGCGGCGGTCGCCGAGCACGCGATCCACTTCCTCGTGCATCTGGCGCTCGACGTCGGGATGCTCCGACAGCAGGTACCAGGTCCACGTGAGCGCGTTGGCCGTCGTCTCGTGGCCGGCGAGAAAGATCGTCATGCACTCGTCACGCAATTGTTCGTCGCTCATTCCGGTGCCGTCGCCCTCGGTGTCGGTCGCGGCCATCAGCATCGATAGCAAGTCGCCCCGATCTTCTCCCGACGCGCGCCGCTCGGAAATGATGCGATAGATGGTCGCATCGAGCCGCGCCTTGCCGTTCCGGAACCGGCGCGCGGCGGGCAGCGGCAGCCGGGCGAGGAGCTCGCCGAACGGCAGCACGACGAGGTTGAACGACGCGATCGACGCGGCCAGCGCCTCGCCGATCTCGGCGGCCTCGTTCTCGACGTCGGCATCGAAGAGGGTCTTGCCCGCGATGGCGAGGGTCAGACGCATCATGTCCTGCGCCATGTCGCGCACCTCGCCGTCGCGCCACGAATCGGTGTGGCGGTCCGCGTAGGCGGTCATCACGTCGCCGTAGCCGGCGATCCGCTGGCGGTGAAAGGCCGGCTGCGCGAGCCGACGCTGGCGCAGGTGGAAGTCGCCCTCGCTCGTGAGGAGGCCGTTGCCGAGGAGCATGCGCATTTTTTCGAGTCCGCGGCCTTTGCGGAAGTTCTTCTGATGCGTGACCAGGAGGTCGCGGATCATGTCGGGATGACTGACGAGCGCCATGTGCTCGCGGCCGATCTTCCAGTACGCGATGTCGCCGTAGTCGCGCTGTACGCGGGCGAGGAACGGCAGGATCCCGCCGGAGCGGATCTCGAACAGCAGCTGGCCGGGATACGAGGCGCGCGGCCCGGGCGGGAGCGTCGA
>JAYVYV010000395.1:0-7802 GCA_043783985.1 Acidobacteriota bacterium
GGGAAGGGCACGTCGGCCGCGCTGTACATGGCGGAACTGAAGGGACTGGTGCTGTCGCTCAGCGAGATCCACACGTCGCCCCGCACGATGCTGATCGCGCTCAACCGGCTCATCACGAACCACCTCGACGCGCGCAGCTTCATCACGATGACCTACGCGCGCGCCGGGCATACGCCGCTCATCTACGTGCCCGGCGCCTGCGCCGGCGGCGACCCGCGCCAGGTGAAGATTCTCGCACCCGACGGCATGGTCGTCGGACTGAAGCTCGACAACGGCGAGATGTTCGAGCGCCACCTGATCGAGGAAACGATCCCGCTGCAGCCCGGCGATCTCTATCTCCTGTTCACCGACGGCATCAGCGAAGCGATGAACGGGCGCGACGATCTGTTCGGCGAGTCGCGTCTCGGCCGGCTGGTCGAGACCCACGCGCATCTACCCTCCGAGGAGCTGCGCGAGCGGGTCCTGCGCGAGATTGCCGCATTCGTCGGCGACGCGCCGCAGCACGACGACATGACGATGATCCTGCTCAAGGTCGACGAGACGTCCACGCCGACCACGATCCGCGCCGAGCTCGCAGCGCTCGCAGAGTAAGATGATCCCCATTCTGCGCCGGCTCAGCGGTCTCTGCGTTCAAACGTCGTGACATATCTGGTCGTCATCTTCCGCACGCACTCGGACATCGAGGCGCAGGTCGTCCGCGGCCTGCTCGAGACGCACGGCGTCGTCTCGGTGGTCTCGTCGGACGTGCCGCATTCCATCTTTCCGCTGTCGGTCGACGGCGTGAGCGCCGTGCGGATTTCCGTCCACGCCGACGACGCCGAGGAGGCGCAGCGGATCATCGAGGCGCACCGGACGGAGCTGAAGAACGGGCAGGTCGTCCGCCTGCGCGACGAGTTCGAGACGCTGCAGCAGGCGATCGGCTACCGGTTCCGCGACCGCGGGCTGCTCGAGCACGCGCTGACGCACACGTCGCGCGCGAACGAGGACGTCAGCGGCGGCGTCTTCGACAACGAGTCGATGGAATTCCTGGGGGACGCCCTGCTCGGCTTCGTCGTCGCCGACATCCTGTTCCGCGACTTCCCGCGATTCGACGAGGGGCAGAAGTCGAAGGCGAAGGCGGCCGTGGTCTCGACGGCGACGCTGGCCAAGCAGGCCGAGCGGCTGCAGCTGGGCGATCACCTGCTGCTGGGGCGGGGCGAGGAAAAGACCGGCGGCCGCCGCAAGCAGGCGCTGCTGGCCGACACCTACGAAGCGCTCATCTCCGCGATCTATCTCGACGGCGGCATCGAGCACGCGCGCGCGTTCATCGTCCGCGAGTTCACGCCGCTGCTCGACGAGGTGCGGCGTGACGGCGTGTCGGGACAGGACTACAAGTCGGCCCTGCAGGAGCTGCTGCAGTCGCGTGACCTGCCGTTGCCGGACTACCGCCTCGTCGCCACCGCCGGGCCGGATCACCGGAAGCTGTTCGAGATCGAGGTCGGCGTGCGCGGCGAGCCGCTCGCGTCGGCCTCGGGCGCGAGCAAGAAGGAAGCGGAGCAGGAGGCTGCACGCGCCGCCTTGGAAAAACTGAAAACTGAAAACTGAAAACCTCGGCCCCCCGGCATCCGGAGAACCGGCCACTCAATCGATCTCGATGATTCCCGATGCGGGTCCGCCCGCCATCGCGAACGCCGGCTCGGCGGGCGGCGCGGCGGGCGCCGTCTGCTGCGGCAGCCGCGGCAGCGCGTAGCGGTGCACTTCGCGCGCGAGGTCGTCGTCGGTCGGCGCCGAGGCGCGGCAATGCAGGCGTACCCAGACACGCAACAACGGATCGGTGAAGGTATAGCGCTTCTGCCGCGACGTCACGAGGTCGACGTCCTCGAGCCACGACAGGTAATCCTTGGTGGAGCCCGGCGTGCGCTGGAGGCGCTGCGAGATCTCGGTGAGCGTCAATCCTTCCTCCTCGCCGAGGATCTCCAGGATCGCCTTCAGCGCGCCGTAGCCCCGGGCGCGGTGCAGGCGGAGCTCGTAGCTGAACTCGCACTGTGTCGCGAGGCGCCCTTCGGTGGCGAGCAGTCCCGCCAGGGCGCTGACGGCATCGCCACCGCCAGGGCCGCCGTGCTCGCGCAGCGCGGCGAGCTCGTCGGCGATCGCGCGGACGTAGGCCGGCCGGCCGTCGGCGAGCGCTTGCACGATGCGCGCGAGGTCGTCGGCGTCGTGCGCGTCGTTGTCGCCGCCGCCAGGCGCCGCCGTCGGGCCGAGAATGTCGCTGGTGTCCTCCGCGGTGAGGGGCGGCATGTGGATCACCTCGAAGCGGGCCGAGTGATCGCGCAGCAGGCGCAGCGTCCGCGCGACATACCGGCTGGTGAGCACGAAGCGGTTGCCGCTGGCGCCGAGCCCGTCGATGCCATCGTGCAGCACGCGTCGCAGTCCGGGAAAGCTTTCGAACGTCCGCAACTCGAGGAACTCGTCGAGGAAAAACGTTGCCGGCTCGCTGGCCGCCGTGCGCGCGCGCGAGAAGAAGGCGAGGACGGCGTCGAACGCCGCCCGGGCGCCGGCCGACTGCGCCGACAGATCGCTGACCGGGAACGGCGACACCGCGGTCACCGCGCGCAGAAACCGCTCGGGCGTCGTCGCCGTCCGTTCGACGTCGATGTGCTGGACCGAGGTGCGGCCGATGCGTTCGCGCAGCTGCCGGAGCACGGTCGTTCGCCCGCTGCCGCAGCCGCCCACCAGGACGGGAATCCGCGACGGCGACGCATCGAGCGCGGCGGTCACGCGGCGAGCCAGAGTCGTACGAGGGGTCAGCATTCGCGTTCCTCACGCATCGGAATTCGCACGCCTTCGCGGTGGGCGGCGGCAATCGCCGCGGGATATCCGGCGTCGGCGTGGCGCGCGACGCCGATGCCCGGATCGCAGGTCAGAACACGCTCGAGCCGCTCGTCCGCGTCGATCGTGCCGTCGGCCACGATGACCATGCCGGCGTGCAGCGAGTAGCCGATGCCGACGCCGCCGCCGTGGTGCACCGACACCCAGGTGGCGCCGTTCGACGCGTTCAACAGCGCGTTCAGCACGGGCCAGTCGGCGATCGCATCGCTGCCGTCCATCATGCCTTCGGTCTCGCGGTGGGGCGAGGCGACCGAACCGGTGTCGAGATGGTCGCGGCCGATCACGATCGGCGCCTTGAGCGCGCCGTCGCGCACGAGCTCGTTGAGGCGCAGCCCGAAGCGCGCGCGCTCGCCGTAGCCGAGCCACAGGATGCGCGCGGGCAATCCCTGGAACGCGACGCGCTCCCGCGCGAGGTGAATCCACCGCACCAGGGCCTCGTTGTGCGGGAACATCTCGAGCGCGGCCTCGTCGGTGACACGGATGTCCTCGGGGTCGCCGGAGAGGGCCGCCCATCGGAAGGGCCCCTTGCCCTCGCAGAAGAGCGGGCGGATGTACTCGGGCACGAAGCCCGGGATGTCGAACGCGCCGGCGACGCCGGCCAGCCGGGCCTGCGCGCGGATGTTGTTGCCGTAGTCGAAGGTGACCGCGCCGCGTCCTTGCAGCGCGAGCATGGCGCGCACCTGTCCGGCCATCGCCGCCATCGACCGCGTCACGTACTCCGACGGGTTGCGCACGCGCAACCGGTTCGCCTCGTCCAGCGACATGCCGTTCGGGACATAGCCGTTCAGGGCGTCGTGCGCGGAGGTCTGATCGGTCAGCACGTCGGGCGTGATGCCGCGCGCGACGAGCGCCGGCAGCACGTCGGCCGCGTTCGCGCGCAGCGCGATCGATCGCGCGACGCGATCGCGGGTCCATCGGCCGACCGCGTCGATCGCCGCGTCGAGGCTGTCGGTCGTCTCGTCGAGATAGCGGGTCGCCAGGCGGCGCGCGATCCGCTGCGGGTCGACCTCGATGACCAAGGCCGCTGCGCCGTTCATGGTGGCGGCCAGCGGCTGGGCGCCGCCCATGCCCCCCAGACCGGCGGTGACCACGAGGCGCCCCGACAGCGTGCCGCCGAAATGGCGGCGGGCGACCGCCGCCAGCGTTTCGTAGGTCCCCTGCACGATGCCCTGGCTGCCGATGTAGATCCAGCTCCCGGCCGTCATCTGTCCGTACATCGTGAGGCCGCGCTGCTCGAGGTCGCGGAAGTTCTCCCACGTGGCCCACGCCGGCACGAGCAGGGCGTTGGCGATCAGCACGCGCGGTGCGCCCGGATGGGTGTGAAAGACGCCGACCGGCTTGCCGGACTGGACGATGAGCGTCTCGTCGTGCTCGAGCGACCGCAGCGATCGGACGATCGCATCGTACGATTCCCAGTTCCGCGCCGCCTTGCCCGATCCGCCGTAGACGACGAGATCGTCGGGCCGTTCCGCGACGTCGGGATCGAGATTGTTCATCAGCATCCGCATCGCGGCTTCCTGCGGCCAGCCTTTGCAGGTCAGCGCGGTGCCGCGCGGCGATCGGATGGTGCGGGTAGCAGTGGCCATGAAGAATTGCGAACGAGAAATATAGACCTTAAGAAGCGGCGCGAACGTTGTCAATTTGAAAATGAAAAATATTTCACTTGACTAGGCCGGCACACGCGTCTTCCAACGCGTTGGTCGCGATCAATTCCGTGATTGCGACGATGTCGGGCGCCGGCGCGCGATCGTCGTCGAGCATCGGTACGCGCGATCGCACCAGGTGGTGCACGTGCTGGAGCGCGGGCGACGTCGCGAGCGGAGCGAGCAGGTCGATCGCCTGGCACGCGCACAGGATTTCGATCGCGACGACTTCGCGCGCGCGCGTGACGCTCGTCGCGGCCTTCAACGCGGCAGTCATGCTCATGCTGACGTGGTCTTCCTTGTTCGCGGACGTCGGGATCGTGTCGACGCCGGCCGGGTGCGCGAGCGCTTTCATCTCCGACGCCACTGCCGCGGCGGTGACCTGCGCCATCATGTAGCCCGACTTGAGGCCGCCGTCCCGCGTCAGGAACGCCGGCAGGCCGCTGAGCGCCGGATTGACCAGGCGGTCGGTCCGCCGTTCGCTGATCGTCGCGAGCGGGACGAGCGCCGCGGCGAGCAGGTCGGCCGCGATGGCGATCGGCGCGCCGTGGAAGTTGCCCCCCGATACGATGTCGCCGGTGTCGGCGAACACCATCGGGTTGTCGGTGGCGCTGTTGGCCTCCACCTCGACCGTTTCGCGCACGAACCGCAGCGCGTCGCGCGTCGCGCCCTGTACCTGGGCTGCACAGCGCAGCGAATACGCGTCCTGCACCTTTCCGCAGCGCTCGTGCGACTGGTTGATGCCGCTCCCGCGCATCAGCGCCTCGATGTTGGCCGCCGACCTCAGCTGTCCGCGGAACGGCCGCGCCTCGTGGATGCGCGCCTCGAACGGGTGAATCGATCCGCGCAATGCGTCGATCGACAACGCTGCGGCGATGTCGGCCGCGCGGGCGACCTGCTCGGCGCCGGCCAGCGCCAGCGCCAGCACCGCCGTCGACGGCTGCGTCCCGTTGATCAGCGCCAGCCCTTCCTTGGGCCCAAGGCGGATCGGCGTCAGCCCGGCGCGCTGGAGCGCCTCCGCGCCGGAGATGGAACGCAAAGCCCGCGAAGCTCGCAAAGCCTTCTTCTCTTCTGTACCCGCGTATTCTTTGCGTGCTTTGCGGCCTTTGCGTTCCTCGTCTTCTTCGTCGTCGACCAGGACTTCGCCTTCGCCGATCAGCACCAGCGCCAGATGCGCCAGCGGCGCGAGGTCGCCGCTCGCGCCGACCGATCCGCGCGACGGCACCCGCGGGTGGATGCCGTGGTTCAGCAGGGCGATGAGCGCGTCGAGCGCCTCCGCGCTGATCCCCGAGAACCCCTTCGCCAGGACGTTGGCGCGCAGCGCCAGCGTCGCCCGCACCGCACGGATCGGCAGCGGAGCGCCCAAACCGGCCGCGTGGCTGCGCAGCAGGTTGAGCTGCAGCGTCTCGAGCGCCTCGGGCGCGATCCTCACGTCGGCGAACGAGCCGAAGCCGGTGTTGATGCCGTAGGCCGGCGCATCGCCGCGCGCGCGACGATCGACGACGTCGCGCGACGCGCGCACGCGCTGGCGGGCGTCGGCGGCCAGCGCGACCGTCTCGCCCCGGTCCGCGACGGACACGAGCTGTTCGAGGGTGAGCGAAGAGCCGTCCAGCAGCACCATGTGGTGGTCGTGAGCCCTCAGTCGTGAGCACGGAGTCGTTGGTCGTGAGCGGAGTCGGTAGTCGGCAGCACTCGTTCGAAGTAGAATCTTAATCCGGCCGGGGCCGCGCGACTACCGACGAATGACTCCGTGCTCACGACGAAGGACTAGCGACTGACATGAATCTGGTTGTCTTGGGGGCTCAATGGGGTGACGAGGGCAAAGGGAAGATCGTCGACCTCCTCACGCCGCATTTTTCCATCGTCGGCCGCTATCAGGGGGGCCACAACGCGGGTCACACCGTCTATGTGAACGGCGTCAAGTTCGTGCTCCGGCTGATTCCGTCGGGGATCCTCCACGCGGGCGTCACCTGCGTCATCGGCAACGGCGTCGTCATCGATCCGCAGGCGCTGTTCACGGAGATCGACGAGCTGACGAAGAACGGCATCGATGTCGCCGGCCGCATCCTGGTCAGCGACAAGGCGCACCTGATCCTGCCGTATCACCGCGACCTCGACCTGCTGTCGGAGGCGCGGCGCGGCGACCGCAAGATCGGGACGACGTCGCGCGGCATCGGGCCCGCGTACGAGGACAAAATCGCGCGCCGCGGGATCCGCGTCGGCGATCTCAACGACCCGAAGGGGCTCGAGCAGAACGTGCGCGACAACGTCACGGCGCGCAACCGGCTCGTGCAGGACAGTACGATGGACTGGAAGCCGGTGCTGGCGCAGCTCCTCGGGCACGCCGAGCGTATCCGCCCGATGATGCGCGACGTGTCGGTGCTGCTCACCCAGGCGATGGCGGCCGGGCAAGCCATTCTGTTCGAAGGCGCGCAGGGGACGCTGCTCGACATCGATCACGGCACCTATCCGTACGTGACCTCGTCGAACGCCTCGGTGGGCGGCGTCTGCACGGGCCTCGGCATCCCGCCGCGCGCGATCGGGCGCGTGCTGGGCGTGGTCAAGGCGTACACGACGCGCGTCGGCGAAGGGCCGCTGCCGACCGAGCTGACCGGCGAGATGGGCAACCGCCTGCGCGACAGCGGCAACGAGTACGGCGCCGTCACCGGACGTCCGCGACGCTGCGGCTGGTACGACGCGGTTGCCGTCCGCTATGGCGTACGCATCAACGGTCTGGATGCGCTGGCGCTCACCAAGCTCGACGTGCTCGACAGCCTCGAGAGCATCGACATCTGCACGTCGTATACGTGCGGCGGCAAGACGCTGACCGATTTCCCGAGCGACATGGGTCAGCTCTCCGCGTGCGTGCCGGTCTACGAGACGATGCCGGGCTGGTCGACGCCGACCGCCGGCGTTCGTCAATTCGATCAGCTGCCGGAAGCGGCGCGGAACTACATCGCGCGGCTCGAAGACGTGACCGGCGTCCGCGCCGCGATCGTCTCCACCGGATCAGAGCGCGACGATACGATCCTCAGAGACGATGTGATGCGGATGGCCGACTTCGGGCTGCGCGCCTGATCTGTCTCATCCACAGATGATCTGTCGTGGCGCTACCTGGCGGGCGTGATCGCGAGGACGCGCACCGGGCTGCCGCTGCCGTTGACGATTTTCAGCGGCGCGGCGATCACGATGGCGCCGGTCGGCGGCAACTGATCCAGATGGCACAGGCTGGCCAGCCCGAACTTTCCGGCGCCGTGCATGATCGTGTGGTTCGGGAACGGCGGATCGAAG
>JAYVYV010000396.1:0-7785 GCA_043783985.1 Acidobacteriota bacterium
GCCGCTGACCGGTCTCCCGATTCTGGCCGTGGTGCTCTACGCGCTGTATCTGTTCGTCGGCGTCTTCGGCGCGCAGACGCTGGTGAAGCTGCTCGAAGACGGCGTCTTCGGCCGTGGCATCAACCCGGCGTCCACCTGGCTGGTTGACCGGTTCATCCCGATCCCGCTGGTCCGCGACTTCCTGGTCGGCCCGTACGGCCTCGTCACGATGGGGCTCACCTACGCGATCGCGATCGTCCTGCCGGTGGTCGCCACGTTCTTCCTGATGTTCGGGTTCCTCGAGGACAGCGGCTACATTCCGCGGCTGGCGATTTTCTGCGACCGCATCTTCCGCGTGATGGGCCTCAACGGCAAAGCGGTGCTGCCGATGGTGCTCGGCCTCGGCTGCGACACGATGGCGACGATGACGACGCGCATTCTGGGCACGCCGAAGGAGCGCCTCATCGCGATCCTGCTGCTGGCGCTCGGCATTCCGTGCTCGGCGCAGCTCGCCACCATCCTGGGGATCCTGGGCGGTATCTCGTTCGCCGCGCTGCTGACGCTCTTCACGGTCGTGCTCGGCCAGATGTTTCTCGTCGGCTGGCTGGCGGCGCGGGTGCTGAAAGGAGAGCGGTCGGAGTTCATCATGGAGCTCCCGCCGATCCGCTGGCCGCGCGTCGGGAACCTCCTGACCAAGACGCGGCTGCGCGTGTGGTGGTACCTCGGCGAAGCGGTGCCGTTGTTTCTCGTCGGGACCGTGCTGCTGTTCGTGCTGGATCGGCTGGGCGCGCTCGTCTGGATCTCGCGCGCCGGCGAACCGATCGTGACCGGGCTGCTCGGGCTGCCGGCCGCGACCGCGCAGATTCTGGTGATGGGGTTCCTGCGCCGCGACTACGGCGCCGCCGGCCTGTTCCAGCTCGCGCACAGTGGACAGCTCACCGGCGTCCAGGCGGTCGTCGCGCTGACCGTCATGACCCTCTTCGTCCCGTGTGTCGCGAATTTCCTCATGATGGTGCGGGAGCGCGGGCTGAGGGTGGGCCTCGCGATCGTCGGCGTCATCACGCCGATCGCCGTCTTCACCGGAGCCGGACTGAATTATGTCTTGCACGCTCTTGGCGTTCAGTTCTGACGGGAGCGCCGGGTCTGAAACGACCCGGCCGACACCCGCAGAGCGCGTCGTACCGGCCCCCCAGCCCGTGGCGCTGTCGTCGCTCGCCGTCGGCGCGCGTGGGCTGGTCTCAGGCGTGGCGGACCCGGCTGCCGCGCGCGTCGAACGGCTCCTCGCGCTCGGCATTTCCGCCGGCGCGACCGTCACGATGCTGCAGACGTTTCCGGGCGTCGTGTTTCTGTGCGATCAAACCGAGCTGGCGGTCGAGCGCGCGGTCGCCGACGCGATTCTCGTTCGTCCCATGGAGGAGCCGCGATGACACCGTCCCTGCGCCTGGTGTTCTGGGAATCGACGAAGGCCTGCAACCTGACCTGCCGCCACTGCCGCGCCGTCCCGCAGAAAAAGGTCGGACCGGCCGAGCTCACGACGGCGGGAGCGTTCGAATTGATCGATCAGATCGCGGAGGTCGCCAAGCCGGTGTTCGTGATCTCGGGCGGCGAGCCGCTGTTCCGTCCGGATCTGTTCGATATCGGCGCCTACGGCGTCGAGTCCGGGTTCCGCATGGCGCTCGCGACCAACGGAACGCTGGTCACCGGGCGCGTGGCGGCGCACATCGCGGACACCGGCTTTTCGCGCGTCGCGATCAGCCTCGACGGCGCGGTGCCGGCCACCCACGACGCGTTCCGCGGCCTGCCCGGATCCTACGCGCTCGCGCTGCGCGGCCTGCGCTCCCTGCGCGACGAAGGCGTCTCCATACAGATCAACTCGACGATCGCGAAACACAACGTGACCGAGCTGCCGGCGCTGCTCGACCTCGCGCTCGAGATCGGTGCCGACGCGCTCCACCTGTTCATGCTGGTGCCGGTCGGGTGCGGAGTCGAGATCGCGCCGACCGAGATGCTGTCGGCCGACGAATACGAGCGCGTGCTCCACTGGTTCGACGATCAATCGAAGACGTGCCCGATCGACTTGAAGGCGACCTGCGCGCCGCACTACTACCGCATCCGCGCGCAGCGGCTCGAAGACGATCGGCGGCACGGGGACCTGAGCGGGACGTTCATCGCGCCGGGAACGCGCGCCAAGGCGGCGCCGTCACTGCTGCACGGCGGCGGAGACGGACAGCACCTCTCGGCGATGACGCGCGGCTGCCTCGCGGGCACGGCCGTCTGCTTCATCTCCAACGAGGGCGACGTCTTTCCGTGCGGATACCTGCCGGTCAGCGCCGGCAGCACGCGGCAGCTCCGCTTCAAGGACGTCTGGAACGAGTCGTCGGTCTTCCAGCAGCTCCGTAATCCGGACGCGCTCGAGGGCAAGTGCGGCGACTGCCGCTATCAATCGCTCTGCGGCGGCTGTCGCGCCCGCGCCTACGCAGCGACCGGAAGCTTTCTCGCGGAGGAGCCGTTCTGCGCGTATCGGCCCGATCTCGATGTGCCATCGCATGTGAGGAGCAATCATGATGAAACGTCTTGCGCTGTCGTCATTCGTTCTTAGTCTCGTCGCCACAATCGCCACCGCCCAGCCCCCCGCCGGCCGGTACGACCCGAGCGTGGAAGCGTCGTACGCGGGCGTCGTCACCACCGTGATCAGCGTCGCCGGGCCCGATGGCGCCGTCGGCGTGCACCTCAACCTCAAGACGGCGACCGGCGCCATCGTCAAGGTCCATCTCGGCCCCGCGATGTTCATCGGGATGAGCAACTTTTCGTTCCTCACGGACGATGTGCTCCTGGTGAAGGGCGCCTCCGTGAGCCATGACGGGGACGTGGCCATCTGGGCGCGTGAAGTCGCCAAGGAGGGGAAGACGCTCGCGCTCCGCGATTCCGACGGCACGCCGCGGTGGCCGCTGGCGACCGCCGACGATCCGGACGGCTGCGGCGTGTCGCACGATCCGGTGCGGTACTAGCCGGATGGTGCGCAGGGTCCAAAGCCCTGCTCGATGTCGGCCACAGCCGCCCGCATGGCCGGCGGTACGACGCGCGGTTACGCGCGCCCGACCCTGATCCGCGCGTCGACGATGCGGCAGCCGTGGCCGTCGGGGAGCGCGATGACCGGGTTGAGATCGAGCTCGACGATCTCCGGCACCTCGTCGGCCAGCCGGGACACGCGGAGCAGGACGTCGCGAAGCGCTTCCAGGTCGGCCGCCGGCTGACCGCGATACCCCTGGAGCAGCCGGAACCCGCGGATTTCGCGCATGAGCTCGTCGGCGTCGCGGTCGGTCAGCGGCGCGATCCGGAACCGGACGTCGCCCAGCAGCTCGACGAAGATGCCGCCCAGGCCGAAGCCGATGAGCGGTCCGAACAGACGATCGGCGGTGACGCCGATCAGGGTCTCGACGCCGCCGGCCAACATCGGCTGGATGGTCACGCCCTCCACCGAGTCCAGCACGCCGGCTGTCTTCGCCCGCGCGAGGATGTCATTGAACGCCAGGCGGACGGCGCTTTCGTTCTGTAGATTGAGACGGACGCCGCCGATCTCCGTCTTGTGCTGCACGCGATGCGACAGGACTTTCGCGACGACCGGAAACCCCAGTACGGCGCCCAGCGCGGCCGCATCGTCGGCCGTGTGCGCGACGGCGCTGGCGACACTCGGAAGGCCGAACGCATTCAGCACGCGCCGCATCTCCTCGTCGGTCAGCCAGTCCTCGCCGCGCGCCTCCACGGCGCCGCGGCAGATCGCCCGTGCCTCGTCCACATGGATGTCGTCAAACCCCCAGAGCAGTCCGAGCGGCTGCGTGCGCCACTCCGCGTACGTCGCGATCTTGGCGAGCGCGCGGGCCGCATTTTCCGGAAAGGTGTAGGTGGGGATGCGCTCGCCGGCGGCGTCGAGTGGCTGCGGGCGTCCCGGATCGGCCATCACGCACGCGAGGATCGGCTTCTGCGTCGCGCCGCCGCGGCGCGCGTTGATGATGCCGTCCCGGATCGCGGCCACGGTCGCCGCCGCGTGCGTCTCATCGACCGGCATGAAGATGACGATCAGGGCGTCGGTGTTCGTGGCGGCGAGCGCGACCTCGACTGCCTGCCGATACTCGTCCGGCCCGGCCGACGCGATCATGTCCACGGGATTGCCGATGCTGGCGGCTTGCGGCAGAAACGCGCCGAGCCGCGCGCGGGTGTCTGCCGAGAATGGTGCCACGGTCAGGCCGGACGACTCGCACGCGTCGACGGCGAGAATGCCGGGTCCGCCGGCGTTGGTCACGATGGCGACGCGGCGTCCCGCAGGCAGCGGCTGCGCGTCGAGACACGCGGCGATGTCGAACATCTCGTCGATCGTGTCGGCGCGGATGACGCCGGACTGGTGAAAGAGGGCGTCGACGGCCACGTCGTTCGCGGCGAGCGCCGCCGTGTGGCTGCCGGCCGCGCGCGATCCGCCGCGCGTGCGCCCCGACTTCACGGCCACGATCGGTTTCGTGCGGCCGATGCGCCGCGCCAAACGCGCGAAGCGGCGCGGGTTCCCGAACGACTCGAGATACAGCAGGATGACGCGTGTCGCCGCGTCCTCTTCCCAGTACTCGAGCAGGTCGTTGCTCGACACGTCCGCCTTGTTGCCCACGCTGACGAAGGTCGAGATGCCGACGCCGCGGTGGGAAGCGAGCGCCAGGATCGCGAGCCCGAGGGCGCCGCTCTGGGACGACAAACCGACGTGTCCGGGCGGCGGAACAATCGGCGAGAACGACGCGTTCAACCGGATCGCCCCGTTCGTATTGAGCAGACCCATGCAGTTCGGCCCGACCATCCGCATGCCGTACGCGCGAACGCGCTCGACGAGCTCCTGCTGCAGCGCGCGACCTTCGTCGCCGGCTTCGGCGAACCCCGCCGTGATCACGACGAGCGATTTCACGCCGGCCGCGGCGCAGTCGTCCACCGCGGCGAGCACGCGATCGCGCGGGACCGAGACGACGGCGAGGTCGACGCCGGCGGGAACGTCGCGCACGGATCGATACGCGCGCAGGCCGGCGACCTCGCCGGCGGCCGCGTTGACCGGATACACCGGTCCGCTGAAGCCGGCCGCGACGAGCGCGTCGAGAATCCGCCGGCCGAGGCTCGCCGGATCGCGCGAGGCGCCGACGATCGCGACGGCGCGCGGCTCGAGCATCGGCCGAAGCGAGGCCGCCGTCGCCCGGCGGCGGCGGGTCTCGGCCGACACGACGCCATCAACGGACGGTCTGAGGGTGAGCGCGACTTCGACGCAGCCCGCCGCCGATTTCGATCGGACCTCGAATCCGGAGTCGCGAAACACGTCCAGCATCGCGTTGTTGTCGGTGAGCGTCGTCGCCTCGAAGCGGCGGAAGCCGTGGCTCGCGGCGATCGCGGCGAGCCGCTCGAGCAGTTCGGTCGCGAGACCTTTGCCCTGAACGCGATCGTCGACGGCAAACGCCGCCTCGGCGACGCCAGGCGCGCCCGCGATGTAGGAGCCGACGGCGATGAGCCGCGTGTCGTCGCCCACCTGGCGCAGGGCGACGAGCGTGACGCTGCGCTGTTCGTCCGCCGAGTCGCACAGCCGATCGACCAGGGTGTCGGCCGGTTCGCCCGCCGTGAAGAACCGCCGCCGGCGCGACTCGGGCGACAGCTCGTGGAAGAACCGCCGCATGGCTTCGCGATCGCCTGGCGTGGAGCGGCGCACGGTCGCAACCGTGCCGTCGCGCATCACGAGCCGCTGGGCCGCCGGGTCGTCGAGCGACGGTGGCGATGGCGCGAGCTGGTGCATGTCAGGCCTTGGCGACGGCCACGAGGGCGTCGGGGACTACGAATTCATGTTCCGGGTGGCGGACGGTGAGCACCGGACACGGCGCGGTCCGGACGACGCGCTCGGCGACACTGCCCATCAGCAAGTGCGCCACAGCGCCGCGTCCGTGTGTGCCGGTCACGATGAGATCGATGTGCTCGCGTCCCGCGTACTCGACGATGGCGTGCGCCGGCGCATGCGAGGTGACGATGACTCTCCGGGTCGGCAGCGGCCGGGCATCGTTGTCGACGAGCAGATCGTCCATCTGCTTGCGCGCGTCAGTCTCGATCTCCTGCTGCAGATCGGGCATCAAGGCGGAGTATCCATCCGCGCCATACGCGGTGCTCCATACGTTGTTGACGACATGCAGAAGGTGCAGGGTCGCGTTGAAGTTGCGCGCGAGCGCGCGCCCGTACCCGAGCGCGGCATCTGACGTCTCGCTGAAGTCCGTGGCAACGAGAATGTGCTTGAGCGTGATCATGACAGGCCTCCTGGTTGCGAGTGCGCGGTCTAGGCGGTAGCGTCGGGCACGACGAATTCGTGTCCGTCGTCTTGTGCGGGAACGCTGAAGTCAGTGGTGACGAGGATCCGTGGGAGCAGAATCATGACGTGTCTCCCGAGGGAACAGCCCAGACGCGATGGGCGCCGGGTGCCAGGATTGGAGAATGCGCACGTAGTTGCCCCTTTCGAACGAGGCCGGGTCGGGGCAGCGCGCCAGGCTCATGCTGCCGCGCATCTGGTCGAGCGACTCGTACTCGTGCTCGTCTGCCCACTGCTGAAATCCGGTGAGGATCTGGCCGAGGTACGCCGGCCCGCGCGTGAGGAGCGCCGACACGATCTGCACGCCGTCGGCGCCGGCCATGATCGCCTTCACGGCGTCGATCGGTTCGTGCACGCCGCCGCTGACCGCCAGCGAGCCGCGCAGCCGTCCGTAGAGAATGGCGAGCCAGCGCAGACGGAGGAGCAGCTCGGAGGAATCCGAGAGGTGGAGCTGTGGCACGGTCTCCAGCGTGATCGGATCGATGTCGGGCTGATAGAAGCGGTTGAACAGGATCAGCCCGTCGGCGCCGATCTGATCGAGCTGCGCCACCAGATGCGGGAGCGAGGAGTAGAACGGCGAGAGCTTCACCGCGAGCGGAATGGCGATCGATTCCTTCAGCACGGCGACGATGTCGATCACGCGGCGCTCGACCGACAAGGCGTCTTCGAAGCGGTCGGTGGCGACGTGATAGAAGTTCAGTTCCAGGGCATCGGCGCCGGCGCGCTCGATCAGCCGCGCGAACTCCAGCCAGCCTTCCGCCGTTGTGCCGTTCAGCGAGCCGATGACCGGCACGCCCACGCGGCATTTGATCAGGCTCAGCTGCTCGAGGTAGCGGTCCGGGCCGAGGGCATACGTGTCGCCGCCGGGGAAGTACGACGAGGCCTCGGCCGACGACGGCGACTGGGCTCGGAGCCGATCCTGGTCGTAGCGCTCGCCGAGGATCTGCTCCTCGAACAGCGAGTGCATCACGATCGCCGAGGCGCCGGCGTCCTCGAGCTGCAGCACGGTGTCGATGTTGTCGACGAGCGGCGAGGCGCCCGGCATGAAGGGGTGCGCCAGCGTCAACCCGAGATAGCGGGTCGTCAGCTTCATGCGTGTTCCCCTGGCCGCCGGGCCAGCTCCTGATAGAGCGACAGCCGACGTTGAATCTGCTGCTGCGCGCGCGACACCAGGTCGCGGTACCGATCCGGATCCTGCTGCGCGGTCAGCTGGAACCGCGTTTCGCTGGCCATCAGCTTCGAGACTTCGATCTTCGGCGCCGGCGAGTCGAGCACGAGCGGGCTCTCGCCGGCGTCGGCGCGTCGCGGGTCGTAGTGATAGAGCGGCCAGTAGCCCGAGTCAGCTGCGAGCCGCTGGTGCTCGAGGCCGAACGCCATGTCGTAGCCGTGCGCGATGCAGTGGCTGTAGGCGATGATGAGCGACGGTCCCGGATACGCTT
>JAYVYV010000397.1:0-3027 GCA_043783985.1 Acidobacteriota bacterium
TGCAACGGCACGCTGGCCAGCGTGCTGGGCGACTACGTCAGCACCGGCCTCGGCGTGCTGGGCCTGGCGTGGCAGTCGAGCCCCGCGCTCACCGAGCTCGAGGAAGTGGTGACCGACTGGATGCGCGGCATGCTCGGCTTGTCGGACGCGTGGAGCGGCGTGATCCAGGACACCGCGTCGACGAGCACGCTGATCGCATTGATCTGCGCGCGCGAGCGGACGACCGGCTACGGCTCGAACCGCGGCGGGCTGCAGTCCGAATCGCAGCCGCTCGTCGTCTACACCTCGGCCCACAGCCACAGCTCGGTGGACAAGGCGGCGCTGCTGGCCGGATTCGGCCGCGCCAACATCCGCGTCGTGCCGCACGACGCGGACTACGCGATGCGTCCCGATGCGCTGGCCGACGCGATCGCCGCGGATCTGCGCGCCGGCGCCAGGCCGTGCGCGATCGTGGCGACCGCGGGAAGTACGACGTCAACCGCGCTGGATCCGATTGACGCCATTGCCACGCTGGCGATGCGGCACACGCTCTGGCTGCACGTGGACGCCGCGATGGCCGGCTCGGCGATGGTCCTGCCCGAATGCCGCTGGATGTGGAACGGCGTCGAAGGGGCCGATTCGCTGGTCGTCAACCCGCACAAATGGCTGGGCGCGGCGTTCGACTGCACCTTGTATTATGTGCGCGACGCGGAGCATCTGGTGCGCGTGATGTCGACCAACCCGAGCTATCTCCAGTCGGCCGCGGACGGCCGCGTGAAGAACCTGCGCGACTGGGGCATCCCGCTCGGCCGCCGGTTCCGGGCGCTGAAACTATGGTTCCTGATCCGCGAGCAGGGGGTGTCGGGGCTGCAGGCGCGGCTGCGGCGCGATCTGGAGAACGCCCGCTGGCTGGCCGACCTCGTGGACGCCGCGGCAGGATGGACGCTGCTCGCGCCGGTTCCGCTGCAGACGCTGTGCGTACGTCATGCGCCGGCCGGACTCGACGGTGACGCGCTCGATCGCCACACGCAGGCGTGGTGCGATCGCGTGAACCGATCCGGCGCGGCGTACCTGACGCCGGCGGTCCTCGACGGACGCTGGATGGTGCGCGTGTCGATCGGCGCGGAACAGACGGAGCGGGCACACGTCGCGGCGCTGTGGCGCACGATGCGGACGGAGGCGGAACGATGACGATGACTCATGCTGATGCGTACGCGTCGGTCGCCGCGCGCGAGCGTTACGTGCCGCGCGGTCTGGCGAACACTCACCCCATCTTCGTCGCCCGCGCCGAGGGCACACGCGTCTGGGACGTCGACGGCAGGGAGTACCTCGACTTCACCAGCGGCATCGGCGTCCTCAACACGGGCCATCGCCACCCGCGTGTCGTCGGCGCCGTCCGCGAGCAGCTCGATCGCCTGATGCACACCTGTTTTCAGGTGACAATGTACGAGCCGTACGTGGAGCTGGTGGCGAGGCTGTGCGCGCTGGTCGGCGGCGCGGACACACACAAGGGAGTCCTGTTCACGACCGGCGCGGAAGCGATCGAGAACGCGGTCAAGATCGCGCGGGCGCACACGAAGCGGTCCGCGGTGGTCGCGTTCAGCGGCGGGTTCCACGGGCGCACGCTGCTCGCGCTCACGATGACCGCGTCGAGTCCCGCGTACCGGCAGAACTTCGGTCCGTTCGCGGCCGACGTCCACCACGCACCCTTTCCCGACGAGTATCACGGGTGGACCACCGACAGGGCCCTCGATGCGCTCGAGCAGCTGTTCAGCACCGAGATCACGCCCGAGCAGGTCGCGGCGGTCGTCATCGAGCCGGAACTCGGCGAAGGCGGCTTCGTTCCGGCGCCGCCGGCGTTCCTGCAGCGCCTTCGCGGAATCACACAACGCCACGGCATCGTGCTCGTCGCCGACGAAGTACAGAGCGGGTTCGGGCGCACGGGAAAGATGTTCGGGTATCAACACGCCGCGGTCGAGCCCGATCTGGTCGTGATGGCCAAGAGCCTCGCCGCCGGACTCCCGCTCTCCGCCGTCGTCGGCACGGCGGCGATCATGGACGCGCCGCTCGCCGGCGGGCTCGGCGGGACGTACGGCGGCAATCCGCTGGCGTGTGCGTCCGCGCTGGCGGTGCTCGACGTCTTCGACACGGAGGATCTGGTCGCACGCGCCGCGGCGATGGGCGATCGGATCCGCGCGGCGCTGGTCCGCCTGCAGGCGCGCGTGCCCCGGATCGGCGACGTGCGCGGGCTGGGCGCGATGCTGGCGATCGAGCTGGTCGCCGACCCGGCGACCAGGACGCCGGACCCGGATTTCGCACAGCGCGTGATCGACCAGGCGCGCGATCGCGGATTGTTGCTGCTGAAATGCGGGCCGCACAAGAACGTCGTGCGGCTGCTGCCTCCGCTGACTGCGTCGGCCGAGGAGCTGACGTCCGGCATGGCGATGCTCGAAGCGGCCGTGCTCGGCGCGCAGGCGTGAGGCCGGACGGGCGGCGTTAGCGGCGGGAATTCTGGTTCGATCCGAGCCGGTGCTCCGAGATCCACTGCGAGCTGACGGTGCCGAGATCGGCGTGCGGACCGCTCCGCAGCCACGACGCGACCAGGGCAATCACGGCGCCCACCGCGGCCAGACCAACGACGACCCATACTGCGCTCACGACGGATCCCCTTTCCCAGAGACGCGGTTCATGCCCACCGCCCGCCGTGACCCTGGCGATTGGCCGGCCGCAGCCGTCCGACATTCCAGACCTGTCCGCACGCTTCGCATCGCCAGTAGGCCGACGCATCCGCCTTCACGCTCGTCGTCATGATCTTCGCCGAGCGGCAGAACGGGCACGCGGTCGGCGCGGGCGGCGCCTCCGGATCCGGCCAGGCCGGCTTCACGCTTTGGCGGCGGCCTTCGGCGCGTCGGCGACGGACTTGGGCGAGGCTGGCGTCCCCGCCTTGATGAACTCTTGTACTCGCTGGCGGCGCAACATCTTGCGTTTCCGTTCCTTCTGAAACCGTGCGCGATCGCCGTTCCGACGTGACATACAGGCTGCTTTCCT
>JAYVYV010000398.1:0-7769 GCA_043783985.1 Acidobacteriota bacterium
TTCGATCTGGAACGGCGCCGCGATGAGTGGTTACGGCTTCGGGAGCAGGATGACAATCGGGCAGTTGACGATGAAGCCGGAGGCGCCGAACTGGCCCCCGTCAGGAGCCGTGATCGCGCCGGCGCTCCCGAGACCTTGAACGGTGCCGACGTCGGTCTGGCGCAGATTCTCACCGCCGGCGACGGCGGCCGGGCTCCACACCGCCAGGTTGACGTCCCAGAGCGGGCTGTAGCGGCCCTGGCTCGGGTTCCATCGCAGGAGGTTCAACGGACCACCCTCTCCACGAACGGCCGACGTCAGCCCCTGGCGCTGGGGATTGCCAACGCCGGTCTGACCGTTGATGAAGGCGACGAGTGTGGCGCGCGACGAGCCGGTGCTGTCGTCGCCGACTCTCGGGGCGTTGTCGAGTGCCGGCGCGTACGTCACGTCCTCGAGCGTAGCGGCCAGCAGAGACGACGAGTCGGTGGACAGATACCGGACCGGATTGTCTCCCTGGAAACCGTCGGACTCGCGATAGGTCACCGTGTGACCGGCCAGATCGATCGACACCACCTTGTCCGCGGCCTCGGTCAGGAGATCGATCGTGCCGTCGCCGTTGACATCTCTCGCCAGTTGCGGCGCGTTCACAATCGTCCCGTTCGGCATCTGGATGAGCGGACTGTACCCGGGCTCGCCCACTGCGCCGGGCTGAAAGAACGTGGGAGGGAAGGCGCCGTTCTCGACGGTCACGATGCGATCGGGGCGGAAGTCCACCGCCGCCGGGAAGTCCACCACGCCGTTGATCACTTTCACGTTCTCGACGGCCGCCGTATTCCTGGCGTTCGCGAGTTTCTGTGACCGATTCACGCCAAGGGCCTGGGCCATGTTGCCGTCAGAGGTGTCGAGAATGACGTAATACACCGACTGGCCGTGGCTCGTGCCGCGGTACAGCGGAAGGGTGGCCGTGCCATCCGGATGTTCGACGGCGCTGGTGAGGAACAACTGTCCCGCGCCCGTCCCGCCGTCTCCGGTTGCCATCGTGCGGCCCGCTGCCGGGGCGATGGTCAGCAGGGTGACCAGCAGGAGCATGGCCGCCGGACTTTTCACCCCGTTACAGTTCCCGATTGGGAATCGACTGTGCATCTTGGTTTTCCTTGGCACTTCGCTGCGCGCGCGAGGGTCTCGCCTCCGGGATCGGCGGCGACTCCGTCCTCGCTCGGTCGGCATGACCGGCGCCGAAGCGTTCGAGTCATGAATGTCCGCCGCGTCCCGTTTATTCCGCGAGTCGATTCCGCGAGTCTGGTTGAGAGGATGAATGGGCTGGTTGAAGGCGGGCTTTCGTCACGCGCGAGGCGGGAGAGGGATCGACGGTGGCGATCGACGCGCGCCCGAGCGGCGCATTAAGGGCGCGTGCGTGCGCGGCCGATCGGATCGGACCAACCGCGCACGACTCACGGTCCGGCTTCCGCCGCCGCCCCCCGAGGGCGGAGCAGAAAAGCCGGACACCACTGACGCAGACGGATCGCGCAGCGCTTCTTAGCTCCCGGGCGTCATGAGGTGGGCCGTCGACGTGCCCGCGTTCATGATCCAGACACCGCCCTGCTTGTTGTCGGACGGGAAGCCCGTGGACTGGGTGGTGGCGCCCGGCATGGCGATGGTCATGTGCTGGCGGGCGTGCTCGCGGTCGGGACCGCTCATCATGATCCACATCGAGCCGTATTCAGGCTTCACACGGGTGCCGTCCTTCTCGGCGGCGTCAATCGCCGCCTGCCGCGCCGCCTTGTCGGTCATCGCTTCGAACTTCCGGTTCTGCGCGACGCGATCGAGGTTCGCGATGCTCGTGCACTGGACCGCGAACGCCGGTTGTCCCAGCTCGCCCGAGCGGTCGTAGCAGACCAGCCGGTTGGTGCCCTTGCGGAGCGTGTCGTACGTGTTGTCGGCCTTCCACTTGATGACGGTGGCGCCTTCCTTCATGTTGCGCGGCGCGGGGGCGAGCGCCTTCTCGATGGCGTCTGCCGGCATTTGCGCGAACGTGCCGGCCGAAACCGCCAGCAGACCCAGGACGAACAGGACAGTGCGTTTCATACAGTGACCTCCAGGAAAGATTACATGAAATCAGCCGGCAGATCGTGCAACGTCTCGCGCAGAATGTCCATCACGGCCCGGCGGTCGGCCTCCGGCAGGCGCGCGTATTTCTGGCCGGCCTCGCGTCCGGACAGGATGTCCCACATGCGGACATAGACGGCCCCCCTCGCGCCGATCGGCAGGGCGCCAAAGGCCGCCGAGTACACCATGAAGCTGCACGGGTATCGCATTAGACGCCGGTTCAGGTCGAGTTGTCGCAGCGATCGCCCCTGACGGTCCGCCGGGCCCTCTCGGGCGAACCGCTCGGCGAAACCTGAGGATCCGTGGATCGCGGCCGGCAGCGGCGGTTCGTCCACGAACAGCAGGTAGTCCACCAGTTCGGTGACCGTGTCTGCCAGCGCCCCGCTCGCGGAACCGGAAAAAATCGCCGAGCCATCACCCGGGTGCTCGTAGTCCGCCATCCGCGCCTCCCAGCCGAGACGCGTGATCAGGTTCGTCATGTGCGCCTGATGAGCGAACACCATGAGCGCCGCGATGTCGCTGTGCGCCGACACGTAGCCGCGGCCGTCGAACAGGTGGTCCATCGAGATGCGGTGCAGCGTATCGTCGGAGACGATCGTCTCGCGCTTTTCCCTGTCCGTCACCACCGCGTTGCCGATGTGCCGCATGCCGCCGTCCTCGCCCGTGACGTACCAGCCGCCCCATCGCCGCCGGAACGGCGTCCGGTCGTCGGCATCGTAGCTGCCGAACTGCGCGAGCGGCAGGCCGTCGGGCGCCATGAACACGCTGCGCGCCAGCAGCCCCGGCACATGGAGCGTGCTGTAGGTCTGATGACAGCTCAGGCAGGCTGGACGCCGCTCGACGAGCGGCCGCGGCTGCGCCTTCTGCTCGATGGTGTAGAAGAGGACGCCCTGCTGCGGATCCTGCACGGCGAGTTCGAGGAGCGGTGCGCCGCGGATGTAGCCGACCGTGACCGCGTCGTTGAAGAAGATGGCGCGCGGATTCGCGGGGCCAGTGTAGAGCGCCTGGATGCCTGTCTTGGACATCACCAGCATCTGCGAGTCGGCCGGCACGTGCAGCGCGTCCAGCACGGATCGGAGGTAGCCGCTGCTCTCGTCGAAGACGACGCGCGCGGTGCCGTTCTCGATCCGGTGATTCAACTCGGAAACCACGTCGTGCGCAGGCCGCGTGTAGTACCCGATGGCGGGATGCGCGAGCGCGCCGGCCAGCGGACGCTCGGTGAGCTGGCCCATCGCGGCCACGCTCGCCCCGGCGACCGCCGCGACGATGACCGCCGCTGACGTCCTAATCTTCAAGCCCTCCGCCCTCAACCCTCAGCCCTCAGCCCTCGGCCCTTAACCCTCAGCCCTCGGCCCTCAACCCTCAGCCCTCGGCCCTCAGCCCTCAGCCCTCAGCCCTCAGCCCTCAGCCCTCAGCTTTTCGCGTGGCCTTTGACGTACCGGGCGATCTGTTCATGCGTGGCGAACCAGACGCCCGGCTTCGACTTCATGTGCACGATCAGCTTCTCGAGCCCCGCGACGCGCGACCGGTGCCCCGTGATGTGCGGATGCATCGTCAGGATGAAGAGCCCGCCTTCTTCGTACGCGACGTCGAACTCCGACTGAAAGACCTTCTCGACGTCATCCGGGCTCGGCATCCCGCCGTTGGTGGCGCCGCCGAAGTACGGGAAGTCGTCGACGATGCGCTCGATCGGCAGCTCGATGAGGCCGGTCGGCTGCTTGTCGAGCAGGATCTCGTAGGCGTCGTCGCTCGCCATGAGGCTGCTGTCGTAGAGGAAGCCGGCGTTCTTCACCTGGCCGACGGTCCACGGGCTGAACTGCCACGAGGGCGCCCGATAGCCGACCGGCTTCTTCCCGATCGCGTGGGTCAGCGTCTCGATCGCGCGGTTCAGCATGTCCTGCTCGGCGGCGGCGTCGTTCACCGAGGGCAGGTGCTCGTGAATCCACCCGTGCACGCCGATCTCGTGGCGGCCGCTCTTCTGAATCGCCGGGATCATGCCGGGGTGGAGCAGATGGCTCACCGCCGGGACGAAGAACGACGCGGGGAGCTGATGCTTGTCGAGCAGCCGGAGAATCCGCGGCAGGCCGTCGACGGCGCCGTACTCGCCGCGCGAGATCGATTCCGAGATCAGATTGCCGGTGGCCAGATCGGCCGTCGCGTTGTCGACGTCGAAGCTCAGACCGACCGCGACGCGCGCGCCGTTGGGCCACGCGGCCGGCTTCAGCCGCGGGCCGGCGCTGACGTGGAACATCTGCGCGTCGATTTGCGCGAGCGACAGCTTCGTCCCCGGCTGCGGCCTCGCCTGCGCCGCGAGCGCGGCGGACGCCAGAACGACGCCCACGGTCGCGCAAATCTGAAGTCTGAAGACACAAATCTGAAGTCTGAAATCTGAAATCTGAAATTTCACGCTTCCCTCACTCCGTGGCTTCTGACCAGAAAGTACGCGGCCACCATCACCAGCAAGCCGCCGTTGATGCCGATGACCAGCGGCGCACCGAGAAACGTGGCCAGCCAGCCGCTGACGAGGCTGCCGAGCGGCATGCCGCCGCGGAACGCGAGCATGTAGATGCTCATCACGCGCCCGCGCATCTCGTTGGGCGCGATCAGCTGGATGAGCGACGTGACGGTGGAGAAGACGATCATCAGCGCCGCGCCGGTCAGGAACAGCAGGATGTCGCTGAGCCACAGCACGCGTGACGTCGCGAACGCGATGATCAGCAGACCGTAGATCGCCTGGAGAATCAGGGCGGTCAGCCCCATGCGCGTGTACTTGCCGAGCCACGCGACGATGAGCGCGCCGAGGATCGACCCGGCGCCCGAGAACGCCATCAGGTGGCTGTAGGTGCCGGCGCCCTCGTGGAACACCTGCTGCGCGAACACCGGCAGGAACGTCAGCAGCGCGAAGCCGAGGAACGTCGTCGCCGCCGCGAGGACGATGAAGGCCTTGAGGCTCGAATGATCGCGCACGTAGGAGAGCCCGATCTGCAGCTCGTCGCGCATGCCTTTCGACGCCGCCGGCGGAATGTGCTTCACGTGCAGCGCCATCAGCGTGTTGATGACCACGACGAACGAGAGGGCGTTGAGCGCGAAACAGGCGTTCATCGCCTGCGGCTCGTCGTAGCCCCACTTGCCGAACACGACCAGCGTGGCGCCGAAGAGCAGCGGCCCGACCACGCGCGCGACGTTGAACTGAATCGAGTTCAGCGCGACGGCGTTCGGCAGATCCTTCTTGTCCACCAGCGACGGGATGAGCGACTGGTACGCCGGCCCCCCGAATGCCTGCGCGAAGCCGGTGATCGAGGACAGCAGCAGGATGTGCCAGACCTGCACGACGTGCAGGTACATGAGCAGCGCGAGCGTGGCCGACGTCGCCATCTGCACGTACTGCGACGCGATCAGGGTCCGCCGGCGATCGCGGCGGTCGGCGAACACGCCGCCGATGAGCGAGAAGAGGATGATCGGCAGCTGCTGCAGGAACGCGTCGAGGCCGAGATAGAACGTCGAGTGCGTCAGCGAGAGCACGAGCCAGTTCTGCGCGACGATCTGCATCCACGTGCCGATGCTCGAAGTGCAGGCGCCGAACCACTGGACGCGGAAGTCGCGGTACGCGAAGGCCGCCAGCATGCGGCGCATGGCGCGTGCGCCAAGCGATGAGGGGGCCGCCGATCCGGCTGCCTCGACAGTGGGAGTGGTGGCGGACGCGTGCGTGGGTTCGGCCAAAAGACTATTAAATTTACATCACTTGATCCCGTGCGGGGGCTGCCATATACTGCGCCGTAAAGGCGAAGAAAAGGCGAAAACACCATGGCCCTCGCACGCGCTGACCTCGAATCGCTCCTTCGCGCCCGCCAACTCGATCGCACGCTGACGACCGCGATCCCCCAGGCCGATCCCCGCGACGAGCACGCCCTCGCGCCGTCGGGCATTCATGCCCTGGACGCGCGGGTGGGGGGCGGGTTTCCCCGCGGCCAGATCTCCGAGCTGGTCGGCCCGCGATCGTCGGGCCGCACGAGCCTGCTGCTCCAGCTGATGGCCGCGGCGACCGCGCGTGGCGAGCTCGTGGCGCTGGTTGACGCGCTCGACATGCTCGACGTCGAGTCGGCGGCGGCGGCCGGCGTCGATCTCACCAGGCTGCTCTGGATCCGCGGGCACATCGTCACGAACCAGGGGCTGTGCCGCGAGTTGAATCAGCGCGCCATCGAGCAGGCGGTTCGCGCGTTCACGCTCGTCCTCCAGGCGGGCCCTTTCGGCCTCGCCGTCTTCGACGTCGCCGAAGCGCCGCCCGATGCCGTGCGGCGGCTGCCGTTCACGACCTGGCTGCGGCTGCAGCGGATGGTGGAAGGGAGTCAGACCGCATGCGTCTTGATAGGGACCGAGCCGATGGCGAGGAGCTCCGCAGGCCTCACCTTGAGGTTAGGGCTGAGGGCTGAGGGCTCAGGGCGTAAGTTCGGCGCGCAGTTGTTCGATGGCCTGGATGTGCAGGCGCGCATCGTCCGCGCGCGTGCGCGTGAGCAAGAGGAGGGGGCCATTGACCTCAGCACCTCCGCCTAATCCGCCATCCGCCATCCGCAATCCACAATCCCTGTACGCGTGCCTGTATCGTCCGCCGTCAGACGATGCGGCAGCCAGCATGCTGGTCGCCATCGCGCAGGAATTTTCGCCGCGCTTCGAGCGGCACCGCGACGATCTCGTGTCGGTCGATGTGAGCGGGCTCACGCGCCTGCTCGGGCCGGCGCGGACGATCGGCGAGGAGATGCGCCGCGAGGCCGCCGCGCGCAGCGTGCGCGTGCACGTCGCCGTCGCCGGCACGCGGATGGCGGCGCTCCTCCTCGCGATCGCGCGGCCCGGGCTGACGGTCGTCGCGCCCGGCGAGGAAGCCGACGCGCTCGCGCCAATTCCCCTCGGGATATTGGAAAAGCTCGCCGACGATCGAACGCAGAGCTCGCAGAGCACGCAGAGAAATCTTGATCACAAACACTCTGCGGACTCTGCGGTCTCTGCGTTCAAACGGTGGGGTCTGAAGACGCTGAGCGAGCTGGCGGCGCTGCCCGCCGCCGATCTCGTGTCACGACTTGGGCGTCGGGCGCTGTCGTGGCAGGCGATGGCGCGCGGCGAGGATCTCGGGCCGCTCGTGCCGATGCTCGAGGAGGAGCGGTTCGAGGCGTCGCTCGATCTCGACTGGCCGATCGCGGATCTCGAGCCGCTGTCCTTCGTCCACACGCGTCTGCTCGAGCCGCTGTCCACGCGCCTCGAGCGGCGCGATCGCGGCGCCGCGGTGCTCCACGTCCTGCTGCGCCTCGTCACGCGCGACCCTTCGACCCTTCGAGATCCTCTGGGTCGCCCCGAGCAAGGTGGAGGGGCGACAAGCTCAGGGCGGGAGATGTATGTCCGTCGGCTGGAGCTGCCGACGCCCATGCGCGACGTGCGCGCGCTGCGGACGATCGCGCTCCTCGACCTGGAGGCGCACCCGGCCGAGGCGGCGATCGATCGCGTCACGATCGTCATCGATCCGACGCCGGGCCGCGTGGTGCAGCACACGCTCTACACGCGCGCGCAGCCGACACCCGAGCAGCTCTCGACGCTCCTCGCGCGGCTCGGCGCGCTGATGGGGCAGGACCGTTTCGGCGCGCCCGCAGCGATCGACACGCACCGCCCCGGCGCGTTCGCGATGACGCCGTTTCAAA
>JAYVYV010000399.1:0-7760 GCA_043783985.1 Acidobacteriota bacterium
GAACATGGGGCACTTCGGGCTGGCGTCGCCGAGCTACACGCACTTCACGTCGCCGATCCGGCGCTACCCCGATCTGGTCGTCCACCGCGCGCTGCGCGCCGCGCGCCACGGTCTCCTGAACGAGGAGACGCGCGAGGAGTGGACCGAGGAGCTGCCCGAGGTCGCGCGGCACACGTCCGAGATGGAACGTCGCGCCGACGACGCCGAGCGGGAGCTGCTGCAGTGGAAGAAAGTCAAGTTCATGGCCGACAAGGTCGGCGATGAATTCGACGGCTACATCACCGGCGTCGCGGCGTTCGGCCTGTTCATCGAGCTGGTCGAACACTTCGTCGAAGGCATGGTTCACGTGTCGACGATGGCGGATGACTACTACAAGTTCGTCGACGGCACGCACGCGCTGGTCGGCGAGAACACGCACAAGGTCTATCGCCTGGGCGACAAGGTGAAGGTCCAGGTCATCCGCATCAACATGGAGATGCGCCAGGTGGACCTCGGCCTGGCCGACATCCTGGAACGCGTCCGCGAAGGCGAGCGCGGGCCGCGGCGCAGCAAGAGCACGCCGAAGGCCGAGAAGCGAAGGACGCAGCGCCCCGGCCGGCGCGAACGGCAAGGGCGCAAGCGCGGCGGCAGACGGTAGACCACGAAGCCGCGAAACATGCGAAAGACACGAAAGGACAACCCCACCGATCGTTTGCGCGGGTTTCGTGACCTGTCGTGTATTTCGTGGCGGTCTGGTCCGACATGAAATCGATCGTGGTCGGGACCGCTGGTCACATCGATCACGGCAAGAGCGCGCTCGTGCGGGCCCTGACGGGCACCGATCCCGATCGGCTCAAGGAAGAAAAGGCGCGCGGCATCACGATCGACCTCGGGTTCGCCCATCAGACCATCGATGGCACCGACTTCGCGTTCGTCGACGTGCCCGGCCACGAGCGATTCGTGAAGAACATGCTCGCCGGGGTCGGCGGAATCGATCTCGTGGTCCTGATCGTGGCGGCCGACGAAGCGGTCATGCCGCAGACGCGCGAGCACTTCGACATCTGCCGGCTGCTGCGCGTACCCGCCGGGATCGTCGCGCTGACGAAGGTCGATCTGGTCGACGCGGACACGCTCGAGCTCGCCCGCATGGACGTGTCCGAGCTGGTGGCCGGGTCGTTCCTGGACGGCGCGCCGATCGTCCCGGTGTCGGCGAAGACCGGCGAAGGGCTGGACGCGCTTCGCGCGGCGCTGGCCGACGTCAGCCGCCGCACCCTCCGTCGCGTGCCCGACGGCGTGGCGCGGCTGCCGATCGATCGCGTGTTTTCCATGAAGGGCTTCGGCACCGTCGTCACCGGCACGCTGGTGTCGGGTCGCGTCGCCGTGGAAACCGAGCTGGCGGTTGCGCCGGGCGATCGACGCGTGAAGGTGCGCGGCGTGCAGGTGCATGGCGAGAAGCGGTCTGAAGCGGTGGCCGGCCAGCGCGCGGCCATCAACCTGGCGGGTGTCGAGGTCGAGCAGATCTCGCGCGGACAGGTCCTGGTCACGCCGGGGGCCTTCGAGCAGACGCGGCTCGCCGACGCGATCGTCGAAGTGCTCCCAGGGGCGAAGCCGCTGAAGCACGGCGCGCGCGTGCGCTTCCATCAGGGGACCGCCGAGACCCTGGGCCGCGTCGCCATCATCGGGCCGTTGAAGAGCGACGGGGCCGCCCCACGATCGGACGCGACCGCTCGCGGAGCGGGGGCGCCGGTCCGCCCCGACCACCCGGTGGTTCCCTCCGGCGCGCGGGCGTTCGTGCGGTTGCGTCTGGAAGCGCCGGCGATTCTCGCGCGAGGCGATCGCTACATCCTGCGCGCCTATTCCCCCCCGCGGACGATTGCCGGCGGCCTGATTCTGGACCCGCGCCCACCGCGCACGGCGATCCGGACGGCCGCCGCCTTGGCCCGGTGTCAACGGCTGGAATTCGATCCGGCCTCGGATGATCGCGTGGACGCCGAGCAGCGCGCCGTCGCGGTGATGGTCGAGGACGCGGGCGCCGCCGGACTCTCACTCGCGGCGCTGACGTCGCGCGCCGGTATCGATCCCCGCCACGTGGACGCGCGGGCCAATGCACTGGTCGGCGCGAAGCACGCCGTGCGCGCCGGGGACGTCCTCGTCGCCGCGGCCCTCTACTCGCGCCTGAAAGACGACATCGTCAAGACCCTGACCGCGCACCACAAGAGCCGGCCGCTGTCGGAAGGGATGCCGCGCGAGGAACTGCGCGAGCACCTGTTCGGTCGGGGCCATGCGGCCGTGTTCGATCGGGCGCTGGCGGATCTGTCGGCCGCAAGCCCGCCGGCCATCTTCGTCAAGGACCGCGTGGCGCTGGCCACGCACCGCGTGGAGCTGACGCCGGAAGAGGAGCGCGCGCGTGCCGCCATCGACCGCGCGTACCGTGAGGGCGGCCTCACGCCGCCGGATGCGGCCGGCATCGCCGCGGCCTCGGGCGCGCCGCCGGCGGTCGTCGATCGCGTGGTGAAGCTGCTGCAGCGTCAGAAGGCGCTGGTGAAGGTGGACGTGCTCCTGTTTCACGAGGAGGCGCTGAAGCGGCTGAAGGCGGAGGTCACTGGCCTGAAAACTTCGGAGGGCGACGCGCGGATCGATGTCGCCGCGTTCAAGGAGCGGTTCGGCGTGACGCGGAAGTTTGCAATCCCGTTGTTGGAGTACCTGGACCGCGAGCGCGTCACGCGCCGCGTAGGCGAGAGCCGCGTCGTCCTCTGAGACCGGCTAGGACGCCTTGCGGTTCTTGTCGTCCTTGTCGTCCTCGTCGGTCTTCATACCCTCTTTGAAGCCCCTGATGGCGTCGCCGATGCCCCGGCCCAGACCTGGCAACCGGTTTGCTCCGAAGATCACGATGATAATCGCCAGGATGACGAGCAGCTCCGGCAGTCCGAGACGTCCCATTGTGTGGCTCCTTGAAGCCGCGATTGTACCACTGTTTCTCGGCGCCGTTCTCGCCTATGCGGCCGCTGAACCTTACGCGCAGTTTACGTCTGGCGTGAACCTGGTCGAGGTGTACGCGACGGTCACCGACCAGCGCGGTGAGCCGGTCGACGGCTTGAGCGCGGCCGACTTCCGGGTTACCGAGGACGGGTCGAACCAGGCCATCTCGGCCTTCGCGGCGGGCGAGTTTCCCCTCGCCATCGCCATCGGTCTCGATCGCAGCTTCAGCATGGGCGGAAAGGAGAACCGGCTCGGCGTGGTGAAATCGGCGGCCAGGACGCTGGTCGGCGCGCTGAGACCCGGCGATCAGGTGATGGTGGTCGCGATCGGCGGCGAGACGGCGATCGTCGCGCCGCTGTCGGCCGATCGCAGCGAGGCGCTGTCGGCGATCGACCGCCTCGACGCGTGGGGCACCACGCCGCTGTACGACGCCACGCTGGGCGCGCTCGACGCGATTCAGCCGGCAGCCGGACGCCGCGCGCTCGTGCTGCTGTCGGACGGCACCGATCGCTACAGCGGCGCCACCGCGGCGGACCTCGTCGATCGCGCGCGGAAGCACGATGTGCTCATCTATCCGGTGGCGGTCGGTTCCGTCCGGCCGCCGGTGTTCGCGGAGCTCGCGGCGGCGACCGGCGGCCGTTCGTTTTTCGTCCGTGAGCCGCGTGCGCTCATCCAGACGATGGCAGGGATCGCACGGGAGCTGCGGTCTCAGTATTTGCTGGGGTACGTGCCGTCGCGGGAGCGCTCGGGCGAGCCGGCATGGCACAACATCGATGTCACCGTCGCGCGACCAGAGCTTCGCGTCAGAGCCCGAGAGGGGTACGCGAGCCGGTAGTCGTTCGGCGCTCGGCGTTAATCGTTGGTCATACGCTCGTGGTTCGTGAGCGCGCGCCATGCGAGGCCGACTTCGAACGTTTTCAGCAGCCGCCATTTCAACGACGCGTAGCTCTGGCGGCCGGCGACGAGGTCAGCCATCACCGAGCGGATTGCGCCGCTCTCCATCAGCGCGCGCATCATCAATCCCGTGAACGCCGGTCGGAAAAATCCGGCCTTGAGCCGCGCGGCGCCCGCCAGCTCGGAGACGGCCTCGTCGCGGACCCGCGCCGTGTATTCGGGCGCGGGGTCGTCGGCGGTCAGCGCGTCGGCGATCCATTGGCCTGAGGCGAGCGCGAAGAAGATGCCTTCGCGCGTGATCGGATCGACGAGCCCGGCGGCGTCGCCGACCAGCGCCCAACGCGGCCCCGCGAGCACGAGCGTGTCAAAGTCGCGCGCGCTCAGCGACGGAATCGGCCACGAATAGGGCTCGAGCGTCGCGCCGTCCGCAATCCGTGTCGCCGCGATCCAGCGGGCCGTCCGCGCCCGCAGCGCGGCGGCGCCGATGCCGGCATCGGCCTGCGCGCAGATACCGATGGCCAGGTGCCCCGGACGCGGAAACGACCAGATGTAGCCGGGTGGATCGGAGGTCAGCTCGATGACAATCTGATCACTCGTGACGCCGTGCGCGAAGAAGCCGGTGGCAATCGACAGCTGATCCCGGCGGAACGCGGTCGCGACGCGACGCCGCACGAGGCTGTTCGCGCCGTCGGCGCCGATCACGTACGACGCGCGGCGGCGGCAGCCGTCGGCGGTCGTAACGGCCACGCCGCTCGAGTCGGCCGACACGTTCGCGACGCGCGATCGAACCAGCGTGGCCCCGGCCCGTTCAGCGGCGGCCAACAGCGCCGCGTCGAAGTGTGCCCGGCTCGCGACGACAAGCGCCCCATCGTCCAGCGGAACTCCGACACCGAACTCCGACACCGGAACCCCGACACCGAACTCCGACACCAAACTTCGACACCGGGCTCCGACACCTGGCGCTGCGGCGTGACGGGCACTGTTCACAAACCGCACGGATCGAATAGCGACACGCGGGCAGAGCGGCGGTTCGACGGCGTCGGCGACGATCGCGAGCGCGCGTCCGGTGACACCGCCGCCGCAGGGTTTCTCGCGCGGATGCGAGCCGTCGAAGATTGTGACGCGAACACCGCGGCGGGCCAGCACGAAGGCCGCCCGCGCCCCGGCGGGTCCCGCGCCAACGATCGCGACGTCAATGCGCATATGTACGAACCCTGAGAACCCTGAGAACCCTGAGAACCCCGGATCCCCGTGATACATTACACGCCCATGATTGAAATCGAGGCGGGACGGTTCACCGTCGGGGTGTTTCAAGATATCGCCTGGGCAGCCAAGGGGATCGCCGCGCTGATGCAGGCGGGACTTCCGGCCGCTTCGCTGACCATGCTCGCGATCGATACGCCCGAGGCCGCCGCGCTGCTTGAACAGTCGCTCGGCGCGCCGGGAAGCCGACTGGACATCGCGCGGGTGGGTGCCGCCATCCTGCACGGACCGATGGTGGAGCCGCTACAGGGGGGCACGCACGACCTCGCGAAGCTCGGCCTGGCAAGTACCATGCGGCGCGTGGGATTCCAGGCACATGATGGCCGTATTTTCGAGGCCTTAGTGGCTCGGGGCGGCATCCTGATCGCCATTCACAGTGAGCCAAGGGCGGCTGATGCCCTCGCGGTCCTCCTTTCCTACGGCGGTGGCAACGCCGCGATCGGCGCCTGGACGGGCCGCGTTTAGAAATCCAGGGACACCGGCCAGGGCCTGCTGCTCCTCGTCCTAGTAAACATGGGCGCGGTTCGAGGCACTCCTTTTGCAGTTGCAGCTACCAGACCGGTGCGCAACAATATCTCGACGAGTCCCATACCATTCCCGATGGCCGAAACCCAGACGCCAGGAGTCCGCGCCAACGAATCGGCGGGTCATCTGTCTGTTCATGTGGAAGGCGCCCATCCGGTCGAAATTCCCTTCCTTTTCGAACAGCAGCAGAAGCGTATCCCGTCCGCGCTCGCCGGCTCCTTCGCCACGCATATCGTGCTTGGGCTGCTCATCCTTTTCGGCGTCCGATTCGGCGGCGCGACGGCGGTGTCGCCGGCTCTCCTTCCCGAGCAGCCGAACACGAACATCATCTGGCTGAGTCAGCCGGGGCCGGGTGGCGGCGGCGGCGGCGGCGGCAACCGGATGAAGGAACCACCTCGTCAGGCAGAAATGCCGGGCAAGGACAAAATTACCGTCCCCGTCTCGAAACCTCCCAAGATGGAAATGCAGGAGGTCAAGAAAGAACCCGATCCCGTCGCTCAGCTCAATATCCCCGCCAAGAGTCTGGCCGCGGCCCAGGACTCGCTGCCCGGCGCGATCGAAGCGCCGCAAGGGCCGCCAACGCTGTCGCAGGGCTCTGGCAGCGGTGGCGGGGCTGGCACCGGCACAGGCTCGGGCGTCGGTCCGGGGACGGGGTCAGGTCTCGGGCCGGGCAGCGGCGGCGGCACCGGCGGCGGTGTCTATCGCCCGGGCAATGGTGTGACCCTTCCGCGCGTCCTGCACGAGGAGCGTCCGCAATACACGTCAGACGCCATGCGCGCGAAGGTGCAGGGCACCGTCCTCCTCGAATGCGTCGTCCGCCCGGACGGCAGCGTCGGCGACGTGCAGGTGATTCGCTCGCTCGATCCGACGTTCGGTCTCGATCAGCAAGCAGTCACGGCCGCGCGCAAATGGCGTTTCGCCCCGGGCACCAGACTCGGGGAGCCGGTCGCCGTGCTCATCACGATTGAGCTGACGTTTACGCTGCGGTAGAGGCGGTTAGGCAAGGCGGGCCGGAGAGGGTAGGGGCCGGACAAACGAAAGGCCCGAGAGCGTGAGCTCCCGGGCCCTTGAATTTAGAAGTCCGAATTGTGAATTCAGAATTCCTAATTCTTAATTCTAGTACATTCCGCCCATGCCGCCACCGCCGCCCGGCATCGCGGGCGCGTCCTTCTTCTCCTCGGGGATCTCGGAGATGAGGGCTTCGGTCGTGAGCAGCAGCGACGCAATCGACGAGGAGTTCTGCAGCGCCGAGCGGACGACCTTCGCGGGATCGATGACGCCGGCCTTGACGAGATCCTCGTACGTGTCGGTCAACGCGTTGAAGCCTTCCGAATCCTTCATCTCGCGCACGCGCTGCACGACGATGGATCCTTCGTGGCCCGCGTTGGTGGCGATCCACCGCATCGGCTCTTCGATCGCGCGCTTGACGATGTTGACGCCGATCTGCTGATCGCCCCCGAGCTTCAAGCCGTCCAGCACCTTCGACGCCCGAATCAGCGCCACGCCGCCGCCGGGGACGATCCCCTCTTCGACCGCCGCCTTGGTCGCGTGCATCGCGTCCTCGACGCGCGCCTTCTTCTCCTTCATCTCGGTCTCGGTGGCCGCACCGACCTTGATCACCGCCACGCCGCCGACCAGCTTGGCCAGCCGCTCCTGCAGCTTCTCGCGGTCGTAGTCCGAGGTCGTGTCCTCGATCTGCGCGCGGATCTGCTTCACGCGGCCCTGGATCGCCTCGGTGTTGCCGGCGCCTTCCACGATCGTCGTGTTGTCCTTGTCGATCGTCACCTTCTTCGCCTTGCCGAGGTCTTCGAGCTTGATGCCTTCGAGCTTCAAGCCGAGGTCTTCGGTGATCGCCTTGCCGTTGGTCAGCGTCGCGATGTCCTCGAGCATCGCCTTGCGGCGATCGCCGAAGCCCGGCGCCTTGACCGCGGCGGCCTGCAGCGTGCCGCGCAGCTTGTTGACCACGAGCGTCGCGAGCGCCTCGCCTTCGATGTCTTCCGCGATGATGAGCAGCGGCTGACCGAGGCGCGCCACCTGCTCGAGCACCGGCAGGAGATCCTTCATCGAGCTGATCTTCTTCTCGTGGATCAGGATGACCGGGTTCTCGAGCACGACTTCCA
>JAYVYV010000400.1:0-22339 GCA_043783985.1 Acidobacteriota bacterium
GTCCGAACGCGAGATCGTCGATCTCCTGTACACCGTGTGCGTCGCGAACATGACCAACCGGATCAACGAGTCGCTCGGGGTCGAGCTCGAGAGCCGGTAGACCGACGCGTCCAGAAGGAGCTCGTGACACGCCTTCTCCTCGTGCCCCTGCTCCTCCTCGGTCTTCCGTCGAGGACGTACGGCCAGGAGCGGCAGTGGGGGCTCAGCATCTGGGGCGTGAGCTATCACGTCAATCGGAGCGTGGATTACAACGAGGACAATTTGGGTCTCGGCGTCCGCTACTACGTCAAGCCGGACCGGTGGTTCCTCGAGCTCGACGCGCTTCGCAACAGCAACCGCGGACTCGTGGTGCCGCTCTCGGCGGGCGCCGAGTTCCGGATCGCGCCGCTTCCCGCCGGCTGCAGACTCTTCGCGGTCGCCGCCCTGACGCTCGCCTATTACCAGTACCCGAACAGGAACACGTCCGACATCAAGCTGGGGCCGGTCCCGGGCGTCGCGATCGGCTGCGGACGCGTCAAGACGAACGTGATGGCGGTGCTGCGGAAATCGTCGGAGCCGCTGGCCGCCGTCACCGCGTCGGTGACGATCATGTTCTAGGAATTTCAGATTTCAGATTTCAGAGTTCAGAGTTCAGAGTTCAGATTCCTACGTTCTAACACAGGCGGATTATACCCGCGTGCGGCTCTTCAGGATCGTGACGAACGACCGGCCGCGCAGCTCGTCGAGCGTCAGCCCGCTTTTCTCGACCGCTTCGTCCTCGGTGATCGCGCCGCAGTTCATCGCGCGCAGGAAGTAGTTCAGCAGCCCCTGTCCGGTCGCCGCATCGTCGAAGACGTCGCCGACGAGCGTGGCCTGCGCCGCTTTCTGCACGAAGTTCTTCAGACGCTCAGATGCGGCGTCGAGGCCTTCGAGGAAGAACGCGTAGACGGCCGCGTAGCGCGACGGCAGCTGCGCCGGGTGCAGATCCCATCCCTGATAGAAACCGGCGACGAGCGAATGGCGCACGTGCGCGGCGTGCAGGCGCCACGCGCGGTGGACGACGTCGCTCGCGCCGATCGGCATCACGTTGGTGGCGCCGTCCGAGAGCCAGATGCCCGTGCCGGCGAGCGCGACCTGCATGACGTGCTTCGCGAAGTCGCAGACCGGGTGCAGCATGTGCTGGTGCGCCGCCGTGATGCCGCAGGCCGCCGTGTAATCGTAGGTTCCGAAATGCGCGGCGACGATCCGCCCGCCGCCCTCGGCGATCAGGCGCGGCAGCGCGACGCGTCCGTCCGCGTCGAAGATCGACTGCGTCGTCTCGATCATCAGCTCGAACTTCAGCGTGCCGGTCGGCAGGCCGCGCCAGTACTCGAACGCGTCGCATGCCGACGCGAGCGCCGTCACCTGCTCGAACGCCGTGATCTTCGGCAGCGTCACGACGAAGTTCGGCGGCAGCGTGCCGCCGGTACGGTCGAGCAGCCGCGTGAGGAACAGGTCGAACGTCCGGAGGCTTCGCCGTTTCAACTCCTCGCTGAGCGGCTTGATCCGGATCCCGATCGACGGCGGCAGCGTCCCGTCCTTCAGGCCCGCCGCCACCTCGCCCGCGGCCGCCAGCGCGTGCTCGTCCTCTTCGCGGTCCGGGCGGTTGCCGAAGCCGTCCTCGAAGTCGATGCGGAAATCCTCCACCGGCTCGCGCGTCAGCTTCTCGACGACGCGCGGGTAGAGGCGCTGGGCGAGGACGGGATCGAGGCCGAGCGCCGACGCGAGCGACGGGGCGTCCGGCGCATGCTCCTGCAGCGTGCGCAGCGCCACCGCGCCAAGCTTCCGGGCCGCGTCCGCCTTGAACAGGTGCGCGCCGCCGTAGACGACGTGAACCGGCTGCCGCGCGGGGGAATCGCCCGGGAACTGCTCGCCGACGCGGACGTTCGTCTTGCCGAGCGCGTCGACGAATACCGCCAGCGCGCTCTCCGGAATCGTCGTATCAGCCATGGGCGGGAAGTATAGCCCCGCCGCGCGTGACCGGATCCCGCCGCGATCCGGGTCGACAATCGGATGCGCTCGCGTCGGACGCGTCCGGCGCTGCACCCGAGCGCCGGCGTTACTGCGCCAGAGCCGCCTTCGCCTCTTCGAAGGTGCCGGGGAAGTAGGCGACGTTGTGGAACGCTTCGTTGGCGAGCGCCTGGGCGACGAAGCGGGCGTCACCGGACGTGCGACCGACGACGATCAGACGCGTGTTGTGGTCCTGCATCGGCAGGCGTCCGTCGTCCTTGGCCCGCCGGATCTCACCGAGATCCCGGCCTTCGAGCACGGCGGTGCGAGGAATGTTCCGTGCGCCCGGGAGCGAGCCGCTGCGGAACACGTCGGCCTCGCGCACGTCGATCACGACCGCGGTGCGATCGAGGTCGAGGACGTGACGGAGACCGTCGGCTTCGATCACGGTGACGCCACCAAACGCCCGCCACACGGGGATACCGAGCTGATAGCGGCGGATGTTCGTGTGTCCGGCAGTCGTGAGCTCGTCGCTGAGCCGCTTGCTCTTTGGACAAAACGGGCCGTTGCAATAGAGCACGATGGCCCTGTTCATGTCGCCGCCGACGAGCCGGCTCACCTCGGCCACATCGGAAATGTAGACGGACATCGGCACCCCCGGGCGGGCGGCGACGTTGCGGGCGCCGGGAATATGGCTGATCGAATATTCGAGATGCGGCCGCGTGTCGAGCACGACGTCCTGGTCCGCGGCGAGTATCCGCTGGAACTCCTCCGTGGAAAGCTCCCCGGCATGCTGGCCGGCCGGAGCGAAGGTCGGGCGCAGCCAGCCCGACTTCGCCAGGCCGAGGCCGATGACGATGACGCTCACGAGCACGAGGGCCGCCACGAGGCCGGCGAGTGGCCATCGCGTGTATCGACGCCGCGCGGGGACGGCGGCACGTGACGCCGACGAACCGGCGGACGCCAGTTCACCGAGCGCGAACGCCACATCACGCGCCGAGTGGAACCGCTGCGCCGGATCTTTCTCCAGGCAGTGCCGAACGATCCGGTCCAACCCCGCCGGAATCCCACCAGCGCTGGCGGCGAGGTCTGCGGGGTCGGCATTCAGGATCGCACTCATCGTATCCACGCCCGTGCGGCCGCTGAACGCGCGCGCGCCCGAGAGCATTTCGTACAGCACGCAGCCGAGCGCGAAGAGATCGGTGCGAGCATCCACCGGCAGCCCCTGGATCTGCTCGGGGGCCATATATCCCACGGTGCCGACGATCATTCCCGGGGAGGTCGACCCCGGCGTGGTGGCCAGGTTCGAGACGCCGGCGTCCGCTCCAAGCGGCTCGGTGAGCTTGGCGAGGCCGAAGTCCAGAATCTTCACGCGGCCGTCGGAGGTGATGAACAGGTTCTCCGGCTTGAGGTCGCGGTGGACGATGCCTTTCTCGTGCGCGGCTGCGAGGCCCTCGGCGATCTGCACCGCGTAGGCGGTGGCTTTTCTGACGGGCAACGCGCCCGAACGCAATGCCTCGCGCAGCGTCTTGCCTTCGAGCAGTTCCGAGACGACGAACGTGGTCCCGGCCTCGGTGCCGATATCGAACACCGCGAGAATGCATGGATGGTTGAGCGCCGCCGCCGCCCGCGCTTCCTGCTCGAACCGGCGGAGGCGATCCACGTCGGCCGAAAAAGCGGCAGGAAGGACCTTGATCGCGACCTCGCGCCCGAGCCGCGGATCGCGCGCGCGATAGACTTCGCCCATGCCGCCGGCGCCAAGCAGTGCCACGATGTCGTAGGGGCCGAGATGGGTGTCGGGAGACAGGCTCACGTCGTTGAAATCATAGCCGAATCCGTTCGGCCCACAGTCAGCGGTTCGGTCCATCGGCTGAACCGCGGCGCATTTCGACAGGTGTCAGTAGCACCGGTAGTCTGACACGTATGGTCAAGACGCAGATCTAGCTCCGCGATGAGGAGCTGGACGCCCTGCATCGCGTCGCGCACCGGTCCGGCCGTCCCGTCGCCGATCTGGTCCGCGAATCGATTCGACGTGTCTGGCTGCGGCCGGCGGCTGCACGTGAACCGTACGAAATCATGGCCGCCGTGCGGCATCCTTAGGTCAAAGGGCGCGTGGCGGCGATCGGCGTTCGCTGTTCAGCGGCGATCTTCCACGTGCCGCCGTCTTTCACCCACACGCGCGTGAAGCGCAACACGCCCGGTGAGAATCCTTTCGCATCGGTCCACAGCAGCGAGCCTTGGACGACGGCGAGCGTGCCGTAGGTGCGGATGCGATCGTAGGCCACGACCATCGACTTGTTCGGAGTCGCCGGGGGGTCGCCGGCTGCCGGTATCGCTCCCGTGCGGCTCACGAACGAATAGTCGCTCGTCTGCAGCGCTCTCGCCTTCGCATCGTCGTTGGCCACGTCGGCCCGCGCGAATGCCTGGTCGGCCTGAAGCACGGCCCGGTCGTCCGCGGTATTCGTCGCAAGCGTCTTCGGTTGCAACGTTTTCGCCGCCGACTGCGCGGCCGTGGATGACGTGTCCTTGCCGATGACGGTTGAGTGCCCGCCGACTTCCTGCCAGCGGCTATTTCGCTTCACCCACACATCGGTGACACGGCGCGCACCGGAGACGTACCCCTTGGCGCTGCCCTGCAGCGTCTCGACCGTGGTGAGGATCGCGGCGTCCCCGAACACCCGCACCTTCGTGTCGGTCAGCGTGGCCGAGGTCCATTTCAGATCGGCGGACATGTTTTGCGCAATCTCCTGCGCCTTGTCGAGCACGACGCCATTGGAGTGCGTATACGAGTAGTCGTCTGCATATAGACGTTCGAGCGCTGCGCGATCCTTCTTGACCGTTGCCTCTTCGGCGGCCTGCTCGAGCTGCATCAATTCCTGCGCGACAGAGCCACGTGGTTGCGCGGACACGGCCAGGCCTGCGAGGAAGGCGATGGCGACAACGACGAAGAGGTCCTTCATAACTGCCCTCCTTTGCCGCAAAAAGACGCCCCGGAGTTGGTGGTACGGTCGGCGGATTATATGACGGGCATTTGCGGACAACGGGCGATTTTCGCTCGTGGCCACGCGCCATCGAACCGCCGCGGCCCTGCATGTGCAGGCCGCGAGATGGCAGGCGATGCGCAGCCGGCGCGCCGATCCGCCGCAGTGTCCATGCTTTTCGGCCATATAATCGGCGCCTTTCATGTCCATCGCGCCCGGGACGCGTCTCGGGCGTTTATGAGGTCGCCGGCCTGCTGGGCGCCGGCGGGATGGGCGAGGGGTATCGGGCGCGGGACACGCAGCTGGACGTCGACACCACACGCGCATGTGACGATGGTCGAGCCCCAGCCTCGCACGCGACATCGGCCTGAGGCGGCAGCGCGCAAGATGGCCCCAGGTGGGGGCACTCCGGCTATACTCGATTCCGTATGGCGCAGCTCAAGGTTCGACAACTCGACGATCGGATCGCCGGCGCGCTCAAGGCGCGAGCGGCGCACCGCGGCGTCTCTCTCGAGGAGGAAGTCCGGTCGACGCTCGGCGCGTCAGTCGCGGCGCGACGGGTGGCGTTCGAGCGGCGCGCCCGGGCGCTTCGCGACGCGACCCGGCCCGCAGGCCGCCCCGCGCTCGACAGCGCGCGCATCATCCGCAAGGAGCGGGATGCGAATGGATGACGAGGCCGCGCCGGATCTGGCCGTGCTCGACGCGTCGGTCGCCGTGCGCTGGCTGGTCACGGAACGGGGGAGCGACGAGGCGGCCGTGCTGCTCGGTCGTCCAGTCGGCTGGCTCGCCCCGCACCTGATGCTCACCGAAGCCGCCGGCGCGCTGCGCCGCAAGACCGCCGGCGGCGAGCTGGATGCCGCGCTCGCCTCGCAGGCGCTCGACATCCTCGTCGACGGCGTCGCGGGCGGTCTCATTCACATCGCCGCCGACGAAACGCTCGTCACCGCGGCGCTGATGCTGGCGATCAGCTTGAAGCACCGCGTGCCCGACTGCATGTACCTCGCACTCGCCGAGCGTGAAGGCGCGGCTCTCGCCACCGCCGACGCGCGTCTGGCCTCGCTCGCCAAGTCACGAGGCGTGGAGGTGTGGAAAGTGCCGGCCGCATGACGTCCGCGAACGAACGCCGGCTGGCCGACGGACGCATCGAGCTCGTCGACACGACACGCGTCGAAGCCAGCGCTCTCTATAACCACGATCTGGCGCCGGTCCCGCTCGCGCGGCGCAACTGGACCACCTACAACTACGCCGCGCTGTGGGTCAGCATGGCGCACTGCATTCCGACCTACATGCTGGCGTCGGGTCTCCTGGCATCCGGCATGAACTGGTCGCAGGCGCTCCTCACGATTCTGCTGGGCAACACGATCGTCCTGATTCCGATCCTCCTGAACTCGCATCCCGGCACCAAGTACGGCATTCCGTTTCCGGTGTTCGCGCGCGCGGCCTACGGCACGCGCGGCTCGAACGTGCCGGCGTTGATGCGCGCGCTGGTCGCCTGCGGCTGGTTCGGCATCCAGGCGTGGATCGGCGGCGAAGCGCTCCAGGTGTTTTTCCGGACGGTGGTCCCGGGCTGGCCGATGCTGCTGGGCGCCGGGTTCGCCGGCCACACGACGACCGAGTGGATTTCGTTCCTGGCGTTCTGGGCGCTGAACGTGTTCATCATCTACCGCGGCATGGACCTGGTCCGGGTCGTCGAGAACTGGGCGGCGCCCTACGTGCTGCTGATGACCGGCGCGCTCCTCTGGTGGGCGGTGTCGAAGGCGAACGGCCTCGGTCCGCTGCTCGCACAGCCCGGCAGGTTCCGCACGTTCGCGGAGTTCTGGCCCGTCTTCGTCCCGTCGCTCACGGCGATGATCGGCTTCTGGGCGACGTTGTCTCTCAACATGCCGGATTTCACGCGCTTCGGCCGGAGCCAGCGCGAGCAGATCATCGGTCAGGTCGTCGCGCTGCCGACGACCATGTCGCTGTTCGCGGCGATGGGGGTGATGAACACCAGCGCGACGGCGATCATCTACGGCCAGGCGATCTGGGATCCGGTGCAGCTGGTCGGCAAATTCAGCTCGCCGGTTGTCGTCGCCATCTCGATGTTCACGATCGTCGTCGCGACGATCGCGGTGAACATCGCGGCCAACGTCGTCTCGCCGGCCAACGACTTCGCCAACGCGTTTCCGCGGTTCATCAGCTTCAAGACCGGCGGCCTGATCACGGGTCTGCTGGGGATTGCGATCCAGCCGTGGCGGCTGCTGGCGGGTCCGTCCGGCTACATCTACACGTGGCTGCTCGGCTACTCGGGCGGCCTCGGCTCGATCGCCGGCGTCCTCGTCGTCGACTACTGGATCGTGCGCCGCCGGGAGCTGCACCTCGAAGATCTCTACCTGGCGGACGGCGAGTACGGCGGCTGGAACCTGCGCGCGATCGCCGCCACCGCGGTCGGCTGCTTCCTCGCGTGGGGGGGCTTCGTCATCCCCGCGCTCAAACCGCTCTACGATTACGCCTGGTTCGTCGGCTTCTTCGCCGCCGGCCTGACGCACCTCGCGCTCGCAGGACGGCAACCGGAAAGCGGGCAAAGTACGCAGAGCCTAGCTTAAGATACTCAAATCCTTAGATCCTTAGATCCTTAGATTCCAATATGTCCACCCGCCTCGGGGATCCCACGCACACGATGACGCCGGCCGAGCGCACCAACCAGCGCAACGCCGTGCTGGCCGGGTTTCTCGGCTGGACGCTCGACGCGTTCGACTTCTTCATCCTGACGCTCGTCATCGACGACATCGCCAAGTCGTTCGGGCGCTCGCGGCCCGACATCGCCTTCACGCTCACCGTGGCGCTGGCGATGCGTCCGCTGGGCGCGATCATCTTCGGGATCATGGCCGACCGGCTCGGCCGCCGGCTGCCGCTGATGATCAACGTGGTCTTCTACGCGGTCGTGTCGGTGCTCTCCGGCCTGGCGCCGAGCTACAGGGTGTTCCTGCTGCTGCGGATGCTGTTCGGCGTCGGCATGGGCGGGGAATGGGGCGTGGGCGCGTCGCTGGCGCTCGAGTCGGCGTCGCCGAAGCTGCGCGGCCTGCTCTCGGGCCTGCTGCAGGAAGGCTACGCGCTCGGCAGCCTGCTGGCGGCGCTCGCGTTCCGGCTGCTGTACCCGTACTTCAACACCCTCTACCCGGGCAACGGCTGGCGCTTGATGTTCTTCCTCGGAGGGCTGCCGGCGCTCCTGTCGCTCTTCATCCGCGCGAAAGTGAAGGAGTCGGACGCCTGGCACGAACACAAGACCGACTGGGCGAGCTACCGCCGCTCGCTGCCCCAGCACTGGCGCCGCTTCGTCTACCTCGTCCTGCTGATGACGATGATGAACTTCATGTCGCACGGGACGCAGGACATGTATCCGACGCTGCTGTCGAGCGTCGGCTACGCGAAGACGCGCATCGCCGACATCACGATGCTGGCCGGGATCGGCGCGATTCTCGGCGGACTGGTGTTCGGTTACTACTCGGACCGCGCCGGCCGCCGTCGCGCGATGATGATCGCGATGGCCTGCGGTCTGTTCGTCGTGCCGTTCTGGATTGCGGGGTCCAGCCCGTGGCGGATTCTCATCGGCGTGTTCCTGATGCAGTTCTTCGTGCAGGGCGCGTGGGGCGTGATTCCCGCGCACATCAACGAGCTGTCGCCGAACCACCTGCGCGGGTTCTTTCCCGGCTTCGCCTACCAGCTGGGCGTGATGTTCGCGGCCAGCATCCCGTACGTGGAGTCGGCGCTCGGCGAGAAATTCAGCTACACGCAGGCGATGGGGGGGTTGGTGTCGCTCGTGTTCATTGGCGCCTTCGTGGTGACGCTGCTGGGGCCGGAAGCGCACGGGGTGTCGTTTAGAAAGAGCAGGGCTGAGGCCTGACAAGGGCTGAGGGCTGAGTGCTTAGGGCTTTCACGCCCAGCCCTGAGCCCTGAGCCCTGAGCCCTTCCCATATGGACCTTCGCCAGCTCGAAATTCTCCAGGCCATCGCCGAGACCGGCTCCTTCACCGCGTGCGGGAAGAAGCTGAACGTCTCGCAGTCGGCGATCAGCCGCCAGATTCTCCTGTTGGAGGAGGAGCTCGGTGAGCCGCTGTTCCTGCGTGTCGGCCGACAGGTCCGGATGACACCGGCGGCCGAGAGCCTCGTCCAGCTCGGCCAGCGTGTGTTCCTCGACGTGCGCGAGACCGTCGGCACGATTACCGACCGGACGCGAGAGCTGCGCGGTACGCTGCGGCTCTCGGGCGGAATGACGGTCTGCCTGTACGTGTTTCCGCCGCTGCTGAAGCAACTGCGGCGCGTCCACCCCCACCTGGACGTCCGCCTGACGGTGGCGCTGGCGGGGCGGTCGGTGCAGGAGATCCGAGGAGGCCGGGTCGACGCCGGGCTGTTGACGCTGCCGGTGCAGGAAACCGACCTCGTGACCGTGCCGGCGCTGCGCGAGGAGCTGCTGCTGGTGACCGCGCCGACCCATCCGCTCGCGAAGCGGCGGAAGGTGCAAGCGCGCGACCTGGCGGGATTGCCGTTCGTCCTGTTCGAGCTGGGATCGGCGACCCGCAAGGTGATCGACAATTTTTTCGCCTCCCAGGACGTCGAGCCGACCATCGTGATGGACACGGAAAACGTGGAGATCATCAAAGCGATGGTCAAAACCGGCCTTGGCGTGGGCATCGTCCCGTACCAGGCGGTGGCGCGCGAGGTCAAGTCCGGCCAGTTGTTCTGCGCGCGAATCGACGGCCACGAGCTCGTACGGGAGACCGGGTGGGTCTACGCGCGGGCGAATCGGGTGCCCCGGATTGTGGACGAGCTGCTGCTCGCCTTCGCCGCCATCCGCGACAAGCTCCGGCTGGCGCCTCGGGGGAGAAGCGACGGCGTCAGCGGCTGACCCATCAGTAAAGAAGATGGGTTCTATCAGATCATTCTATTTTCGGCGCCCGTCGCGGGTGCGTATCCTGTAGCGCATGAGCAACGAGCGCGAACGGGTCATCTCCATCACCCTGTCGGAAGCCGAATGGCAGGCGTTCATCGCCCGTCAGCCGCAGCCGGTGCTCTGGCTGCGCGAGCGGATCCGCGCGGAGGCTGGAACCACGACGCCGCAGCAGGCGCAGTCCGCGGCGTAACGCCTACCTTCGGAGCGCGACCCTAGCCGGCGAGCGTGTCCACCGGCTTCGGCAGTACCATCTCAAAGACTGTACGACCCGGGCGGCTGGTCACCGATATCGCGCCGCCGTGCCGCTCGACAATCGCCTTTACGATCGACAAGCCCAGCCCGCTGCCTCCGGTGACTCCGGTTCGTGACGCGTCCGCTTTGTAGAAGCGGTCGAAGACGTGCGGCACGTGCTCCGCCGCGATCCCATGCACGCCGGCGTCCTCGACCGACAACGCGACGGCCCGCCCGGCGGGGCGTGCGGCCAGTCGCACCGCGCTGCCGCGCGGCGCGTACCGGACGGCGTTGGCCGCGAGGTTCTGCAGCGCCTGTTCGAGCCGGTTCCCATCGCCGAAGACCTGTGCCGCGCCGGGATCGACGTCGGTCTGCAGCGTGACGCCCGCCGACTGGAGCGCGTGCTCGTGCCGCGCCGGGACGCGGGCGAAGAGCTCGGCCACCGGCACGCGGTCCACCTGCAGCGATCCGCCGCCGCCCTCGAGGCGCGCCATGTCGAGCAGCTCGCCGATCAGCCGCTCGAGCCTTTGGGTCTCGTCGCTGATGATCGCCAGGTAGCGGCGGCGCGTCGCCTCGTCCAGCGCCAATTCCGGCATTGTCAGCGTCTCGAGGTAGCCGCGCATCGCGGTGACCGGCGTCGTCAGCTCGTGCGACACGTCGGCCAGCAGCTGACGCCGGACGCGATCGGAAGCCGCGAGCGCGTCGGCGCGCGCCGAGAGGTCGCTGGCCATCGCGTTGAACGCGCTCGCGACCGCGGCGATTTCGTCTCCGCCGCGATCGAGTGCGCGCGCCGTGAGGTCGCCGGCGCCGAGCGTGCGCGCCGCGGTCTCGAGCGAGCGCAATCGGCGACGCGCCGGGCCGAAGATCATCGCCGAGGTCAGCACCGCGCCGACGATCAGCACGCCGGCCGCGACGAGCCCGAGCATCGGCGCGAAGCGGCCGAGCAGGAACCCGAACGGCGCCTGCGACGGCACGACCACGACGCCGGCGAGCCGCTCCCCGACCATGATCGGCGACGGGCGGATGACGCGTTCGGCGCCGCCGCGGCCGATAGGACCGCGGCGGACGGCCGCGTCCCGGACCGTCGGGACCATCGGGCGGAAAGGGAAACAGGGGACGTTCGACGCGCGGACCATCCGGGCGTTCGCTGCGCCGTCCCGGCGGTCGATCGGCCCAGCGCCGCAACGCGGTACGCGCCATCTCGAGCAGCGGATCGGCGACGATCGAACTGCCGCTCGTGATCACCGTCCCGTCGGCGAGCATGACAAAGAACGGATGGGTGTACTGCGCGTACTGATCGTGGACGTAACGCGACAGATCGACCGTCGGATCGCGCTCGAGGACGCTGGCCAGATCGAGCGCGACGGTCAGGCCGAAGCGTCCCGGCGATTGTCCGGGCAGCGACCGGCCCGATTGCGAGACGACCCACACGAACAGCATCGCCTGGACCATCAGCATGGCGGCGAGGAACCCGACCACGCCGAGGGCGATTCTCCAGTAGAGGCTCCGATACCAGGTCACATCGTGCTCGTGCGCATCGTAATCTGCAATTTCCACTCACCACTCAGGGATGCCGTTGCTGTCACAGTCTTTTCACGAGCCGGACGCCGCGGCGGTTTCGGATAATCGGCACATGCGAACACGGCTCTCGGCGGGAATGCTCGCGGCGGCGCTGGCCGCTCTTCCGGGTCTGCCGGCCGTCCAGGCTCAATCACCAGCGTCAGGCGTCTCGATCGCTGGCGCGTGGACGCGCAACAGCCAGTTGAGCGATGCGCCGGTGGGACGCGGAGAACAGGGCCCCGACGGCGACCGCGGGCGCGGCGAACGCGGCGGCGGTGGGCGGCGGCGTGGCGGCGGCGGAGGCGGTGGTGGCTTCGGCGGCGGACTCGGCCGCGGCGGCGGCATGGGGCGCGGCGGCGACGCCGGGGGCGCCCGGGAAAACCACGACGACGTCGCGCGCATGCGCGACGCAATGCGCGACGTCACCAACCCGTCCGATCACCTGATCATCACGCAGACCGACTCGATGATCGTGCTGACCGGCGCCGACGGCCGCACGACGCGGCTCGCGCCCGACGGCAGGAAGATCAAGGACGACAACACCAGGATCGAGCGCAAGACGAAGTGGGAGGGCGGGAAGCTGGTGAGCGAGATCAACGGCCTCGGCCCGGGCAGGATGACGCAGACGTTTGCCGTCGACCCGGAACGCCGACAGCTGCGCATCACCCTCGTGATGGATGGCGGACGGTCGAAGCAGACGCGATCGGTCGCCACGCAGGTCTTCGACGCGGATCCGAGGTAGCGCCGGCGCGCGTCGGCGCTCCTACTCGTCCTCCTCGTCATCCATGCCGCTGACCACGAGGCGCACGTGCGTGTCCGCCCGCCCCAGTCCCCTCAGCGCGGCGTCGATGTCCGACTCGTAATGCGCCACGATGTGCCGCCGGATCGATTCCGTCGGCACCCACACGGTGAGCTGGTCCCCTGAATCGCTCGCGTAGGCGGTGGCGCCGAACCACCGCCGAAAATCCTCCTCGGGAATTCGCGTCCCGAGCGATGCGAGAATCTGTTCCCAGACGTTTGGCACTCTTCTTGGACCTCGCGCACTCCATGGTGCTATTGACCGCGGTATTCGCCCTCGCCCTGTCGGGCCAAGCTCAGCCGCAACTGGCTGCGGCGCCCTCCGATCCGCCGCCACAGACGGCCGCAGTTCCGGCCGATCCTCAAGAACAGAAAGCCGAAGCAAAAGAACCGCCGACGCCGCCGCATACCGGAATTCGCGCCCTGTTCGGCGATCTCGGCGAAGACATCAAGCATCTGCCCGCAGTGCAGAACCTCTACATCGCCGCCATCGGCGGCGGCCTGGCGGCCGCGGCGCACCCGATCGACCAGTCATTCAACGCGAAGCTGCTGAGCCATTACGACGGGGTGAATACGGCATTTGCTCCAGGCAAGTATCTTGGCAATACACCGGAGCAGATCGCGCTGTCGCTCGGCACGTACGCCTTCGGGCGCTTGCGGGATCAACCCAAGGTGGCCCACCTCGGCATGGATCTGCTGCAGGCGCAGATTTTGACAGAGGTCCTGATCGAGCCGATCAAGTTCGCCACCCACCGCTTGCGTCCGGACCAGAGCAATCATCAGTCGTTTCCCTCGGGCCACGCGGCGGTGACGTTCGCGGCGGCCACCGTCATCGAGCGCCACCTCGGCTGGAGAAAAGCGGTCCTGGGCTACGCCGTCGCATCCTACGTCGCCATGTCGCGGATTCACGACAACCGACACTACCTGAGCGACGTCATCTTCGGCGCGGCGGTGGGATCGATTGCCGGCCGCACGGTCGTGCATCACGAGGCGGACTATTGGGCGCTGTCGCCGGTCGCTGTTCCCGGCGGAGGCGTCGCGCTCATGGTCTCTCGTGCGCGCTGGAACCCGTAGCGTGAGCGCTTAACTGTCGTCGTCCTTGTCGAGTTCGTCCGACGGCTTGCTGGTTGCGACGTCGTCCATCTCCGGCAGCGGTTCATCCGGCGCATCGACGTCGTCGAGGCTGTACGAGCGCCCCGTATTCTTCATGGGGATCGGGCCGCGCGGTTTGTCGTCCCCCTTCTTCTTGCCTTTGGCGCTCCCGCCGCGTTGGGGTTTCGCATCGGGGCCGAAGTTGCGACTCCGTCCAGCCGCGCCGCCGGGCGCCGAGCTTCCCCCCGAGTCGAACGGGCGCGGCGCGCCGAAACCGCCGGACGGACGCGGCGCGAACCCGCCGCCCGCCGGCCTCGGACCAGAGGAGTACCCGCCGGGGCGTGGAGCGCCGGGCCCGCGATCTTCTCGAGCGCGTGCTTCGCTGACGGCGAGCGGGCGGCCGTTGTAGGGCTGTCCGTTGAATTGCTTGATCGCCTGTTCGGCGTGCGCGCGATCGATGAATTCGACGAACGCGAATCCGCGCGGGCGGCCGGTTTCGCGATCGATCGGCAGCACGACTTGCGATGGCGGCGCCACGGCGCCGAAATAGGTGCGCAAGTCTGCTTCAGTGGTGCTGTAGGCGAGGTTACCGACGAACAGACGGACGGCCAATCAACTGTCTCCTAACATGGGACGCAGGGCAAGGAAGCGCGGGGTGGCAGGCGCACACGCTGGCAGCCGGTTTCAGTGGGAAAAACCTTACCTGAACTCCCGTCATGGTGCAAGCGGAGGCTATAGTAGGTAATGGTCTAGTTTGCGGTCCAGTATTTTATTTCTACCTCTCTGACCGTGCGACAATCGGCTCATGTCGTTCCGCCCCCGCTCTAAACGCCCCCGCGATACGAACCAACTGGCCTACCAAATCGTGCAGGAGGCGACCGGAAACGCGACGCCTGAGCCACCTGAACCGCCCGACACCCGGAATCAAGCCGCCCTCGCGCTGTCGCGCCTTGGCGCATCCAAGGGCGGGAAGGCCCGCGCTGCTAGCCTGTCAGCCGCTAAGCGGTCGGCTATCGCCAAGAAGGCCGTCCTCACGCGCTGGCGGCGCAAGTAAGTCCCCGATGGACCCCTCCCTCGGCGGGTTCTGGATCGGTCGGTTAGTGCTCCTCCTCGCGGTGATCGTCCTCTCACGCCTCGCGTACCAGTATTGGCGCAAGCCTTGAACTCACACGTCTGCTTAGGGCCATTTACCGAACGGAACAAACTCGACATGTAAACGGGCAAGCTCTCGCTCACGTCCTGATACATCGGCCCGCAACCTCGCAATATCGTCAACCAGGCCCTGCAAGTAATCGACTGGAAGACCGTCTATAGAATGGCCGGCGGATGACCGCAATTCCTTAAAACGCGGTAGTTCTTCAGATTTCGGCACCTCTCGGATCACGCCACCGTAGAACTCTAGAACCTCTCCCACGCGCCGCGCCGTGCTGTACGCGGTCGCAAGGGCTTCCTTCGCCTTCTCGTGTTCGTCTCGAAGTATTTTCTTATTGCTTCTGATGTCATCGTCGTTCATTCGTCGATACCCCCTTGACAATACTAGCTCGTGCAAGTATATTGTCCATTATGAATCAGCTGAGCACGTCGGAGCGGGCGAAGGTCGTAGCGGTCCTCGTGGAAGGCAATAGCCTCCGAGCGACGGCCCGGATTACCGGTGTCGCGCGCATGACGATTGAGAAGCTGTTGCGCGAACTCGGCGCAGCCTGCACCCGCTTTCACGATACGACCGTGCGCGGCCTTAAGACGCAGCGTGTTCAGGCCGATGAAATCTGGTCGTTCGTCGGCGCGAAGGAAAAGAACGCGACGGACGAACAAAAAGCGGCCGGTTGGGGTGATGTGTGGACGTGGACGGCCATCGACGCCGATTCCAAGCTGATGATTTCGTGGCTGATTGGCGAGCGCAACTACTCGGCGGCGCGTGCCTTCATGGAAGATGTTGCCAGCCGGCTCGCCAATCGCGTGCAGATGTCCACGGACGGTTTCCCGCCCTACCTGCAAGCTGTCGATCACGCCTTCGGTATCGACGTGGACTTCGGGACGATTCAGAAGACCTACGTCGCGCCCGGTGCGGGCGGCCGCTACTCGCCGCCGAAGATGGTCAGCGCAAAGCGGGCCGCGATTACCGGCGACCCGAAGTCCAAGCACATCAGCACCAGCCACGTCGAACGGCAGAACCTCACGATGCGGATGCACATGCGCCGCTTCACACGCCTGACCAACGGCTTTAGCAAGAAGATCGAAATGCACGAGCACTCGGTTGCGCTGCACTTCACCTACTACAACTTCTGCAAGATTCATCAGACGTTGCGTGTCACGCCAGCAATGGAAGCGGGCTTGGCTGATCATGTGTGGGACATCGAAGAACTCATCGGACTGCTGGATTCACTGCCCGCTGTAGCGTCCGCATAACGTGAGAGCATTAACCGCACGTTTAAGGCGTGCTTGTGCTTTCGTCGCGGACTTTCGTTCTTCATCAGAACCGCCTATCAGTCGGCGTAGCAATTCCGGTTCGACCGTGGCGCTGTAGTCACGAACGGCCGATTCCAGGGCATCTGTCTCAATCCGAGGCACCGAGAAATATTCGCCGTTGATGATTCCTGCAATATCTGTCGCTTTTCCGCACCCCTCTACGGAATCCTTAACATGGCTGATGACGTACGCCGCTAGGAGAACAGCGCCACGAACGTCTGGAAATGTCTTATAGAATCTGGTTAGTAGGGGATACGCGATGAGTGAGCCGATCCCCACTGCGACAAAAGTATCGGCTTGCCTGAAAATATTTTTCTCTGATACCAACAGCCGATTGCGAGGCTGATCCAGTCCCATCAGTAGTTGAATGTCTGGTCGCTCGTTGTCTGGATACGACGCAAACGGCAAGATATTTTCCGCATAAAATTCCTTCAAAATGCCGTCGAACCTCGCATCGATCTCAGCGTCGGTCTTGTCTTCGCTCTTGAAAATGCTTCGCAATAGCTTGTCACCAACCGCGTCGAGGTGGTGCCCATTACCAGAACCAGTCAGCACACAACAACGAGATGGTGTCTTCACGTCTCTCGTCGTCGCCGTCAGCGCGGCCGATACTTTACCCTGATCGAATTTAATGAATCCTCCATGCGTCTCCTGTCGGTCGGCGGCAATCACCAGTCCGTCTGAGGCGATTAAGCCAACAGCGATGGTCATACGCTTCCTTTCGGGAAGCCGCCTTGGTTTCGGTTGGTATAGGGGATGGGGCGGCCGGTGGTCAAACCTCATGCCAACCGCCCTTCGCGGCTGGTTGAAAGTAGACCAGTACCCTATAGTAAAGCCCTTCACCGGTTTCGCCAAGGGGGGTGCATGGCCCGCCGCGTCTTAGCCATTCGAGGGTGGGTCGCCGCAATTGTCGTCGCTGGGATGGCCGGGGCAGCCGGCGCAAGCGAGGGAGCCGGCGCCATCAACAGCCAAGATTTGCGGGAGTGGCTGACCTACATCGCCTCCGATGAGCTGGAAGGACGGGCCGTGTTCACGACCGGGTTCGGTCTGGCCGCCGCCTACATCGAAGCGCACCTCCGCGCCTGGGGCGTCAAACCGGCCGGCGACCATGGCACGTACCTGCAGACCGTCCTCGTGCGGGGGGTCAAGACGACGTCCCACTCGAGCGTCAGCGTGAGCGTCAACGGCGAGACGCGGATTTTCAACGACGGCGACGGCGTTACATTCCCGAGGAACATGGGCGGCAAGCGGCGCTTCACCGTGGACCGCGTGGAATTCGCCGGCTACGGCCTCGACGTCCCCGGCACGGCTCACGTCGATTTCCGCGGGAAGAACGTGACCGACGCGGTGGTGGTCTGGCTTGGCGTCAACGGACCGGGGACCAGCGAACTCTCTAATTCCCGCCGTGTGCTCGGCGGGCGCCTTCGATACGCGACCGAGCAGCTCGGCGCCGCGGCGAGCATCGGACCGGAGTCGGAGGCAGGGCCGGAACGGGCGGGTCGGGCCGGTGGATCGGGTGGGTCGGCGGGAGGACGAGGCGCGCCGCTGCCGGCCGCCGACTTCACCACCGTCCAGCGCCTCGATACGCCGGTGCCGCCGAACGTGAGCGCGAGCGACGCCTTCTTCACGTTCCTCTTCAGCCGGGCGCCGGTGACGTACGCCGAGTTGAAGCGCAAGGCGTCCGCGCAAGAGGATCTGCCGTCGTTCCGCGTCGCCGGCGCGACGATCACATTCAATGTGGACGCCGACTATCAGGTGGTCCGCACCCAGATCACCAAGAACGTCGTCGGGATCATCGACGGCGTCGATCCGCAGCTCAAGCGCACCTACGTCGCGTTCGGCGCGCACTACGATCACATCGGGTACGCGGAGGGCGAGGTCACGCGTGGGGACGGCGGCCCGCGCCGCGCGGGGGCGCCGGGACGCGTGACGGCGGGCGCGGAAGACGATCGAATCTGGAACGGGGCGGACGACGACGGATCCGGCACCGTGGCGGTCATGGCGCTCGCGAAGGCGTTCGCCGAGGGGCCGAAGCCGAAGCGGTCGCTGTTGCTCGTGTGGCACACCGGCGAGGAGCGCGGGCTGTGGGGCTCGCGCTATTTTGCCGACTACCCGGTGGTCCCGATGGATCGGATCGTGGCGCAGCTGAATATCGACATGATCGGACGCAACCGCGACGACAAGGCCAGCGAGGCGAACACGGTGTACCTGGTGGGATCGGACCGCATCAGCACCGAGCTGCACGCGCTCAACCGTGCCGCGAACGCCGCACTGCCGAAGCCGTTGACGCTCAACTACGAGTTCAACGACCAGGCCGATCCCGAGCAGATCTACTACCGGAGCGATCACTACAGCTATGCCGCCAAAGGCATCCCGATCATCTTCGTCACGACCGGTCTGCACGCCGACTACCACGCCAACACGGACGAGGTGTCGAAGATCGAGTTCGACAAGATGACGCGGATCACGCAGATGGTGTACGAGACCGGCCTCCGGCTCGCGAACCTCGATCACGCGCCCGTGCGCGACAACAAAGGTCCGCGGGCCGGCCGGCTGACGCCGTAACGGGCGGCCGGGCCGGGGTCGGATCCGGAGCGTCCCAGCCTCACCATGAAATTGAACGATAGTGAATAGTACGATATCGTAATAACGTGCCGAACCGTGATGACATCGAGCTGACGCGCGCGCTCGAGCGGTGCGAGGCCCCGGACGCGGGGCTTCCGCACGCCTCCCACCTGCGTATCGCCTGGGTCTACCTGTGCGAGTCGGCGTCCGTCGACCAGGCCGTCGACCGCATGGCCGCGACCCTCCGCCGGTTCACCGTCTCGGTCGGTCACGCGGAGAAATACTCGGAACCGACGACGGTGTTCTGGATGCTGCAGGTCGCGGCGGCGCGCGCGGTCATGCCGGGCGCCGGCATCGACGAGGTGCTGCGGGCCTATCCGCGACTGCTGGACAAGAACTTCATTCGCCCGGACGAGTCCCCCCATGTCATTACGCCTGGTCCCACCCATTCATCGAGCGACGCACCGCATCGGCCTGTATCTGGCCGATCTGCGTGACGACGGCCTGTCGCAGGGCGAAGCGCACATCCTTGCGCTGCTCGCGACCGCCGCCCCGGCGACGATCGCCGATCTGCACCGCGGCCTCGCGCACAAGCGCTCGACGCTCACGAGCATTCTGGATCGGTTGGCCGAGCGCGGCTTCATCACGCGCGACGTCGGCGCCGAGGATCGCCGCACGTTCGTGATCACGCCGACCGCGAAAGGCCTGCGGATGGCGAGGCGCGTGCACCGGCACCTCACCGTTCTCGAGCAAGCCGTCGGCCGCCGCGTCACGGCGGCCGACGTGAAGGGCTTCCAGAAGGTGGTGTCGGCGATCGAGGACGAAGCGCACGAGCGAACGAGCGTCTAGAAAGCGTGAATTCAGAATTCTGAATTCAGGATTCAGAATTCGAGAGCCCGCGGAGCGCGAGAACGCCGACCACCGGTCCCGGCACGAGACAGAGGAACACCCACTGCCAGCCGACGGCCTGCGCCGCGATCGGCAGCAGCCGTATCGACGCCATCGTCAGCAGGAATCCCGCGCACGTCTGGATGGTGAGCGCCGTGCCGATGTGATCGCGCGGGCTGTACTGCGCGACGAGCGCGGAAAGCTGCGCGGAGTCGGCGACCACCGCCACGCCCCAGACGATGGCGAAGACGTAGAGCACCGGCGCCGGCGCGTGAAACAGGAAGCCGGCGGCGGCGCAGCAGACGCCGCTGCCGATCATCGCCCAGCTGGCGACGCGCGCCTTGCCGATCCGATCGGCGAACAGCCCGGCGATCGCCGATCCAAACGCGCCGCTGGCGATCGTCGCGAAAGCGATCGCCGAGCCGGCGGGCGAGCTCGGCGTCGCGCCGCTGGTGAATCCGAGACTCGCCGACGCGAACGCCGCGATCCATGTCCAGACCGCGTAGAGCTCCCACATGTGACCGAGATAGCCCACCGTCGCGAGGCGCGTCCGGCGGTCGGAGAACACGCGGCCGACCGCCGCAGGATCGAAGCGCGCGCTGGTCGCGACGTACGGACCGTCGCCGACGGCGGTCACCACGAGCGCGCCGCCGATCGCGGCGAGTGCCGATGCCGACAGCATGAGCGTCCGCCAGGGAATGGTCGCCGATGCCGACGCGAGCAGGTGCGGAAACGCCGATCCGATCGTCAGCGCGCCGATCAGTACGCCCAGCGCCGCCCCGCGGCGCTGCTCGAACCAGCCAGCTGCGATTTTCATCCCCGGCGGGTACACCCACGCGAGCGCCGCGCCGGTGGCGAGCCGCAGGGCGATCAGCATGCCGCCGCCGCCCGCCACCACCAACACGGCGTTGGCGGCCGCCGCGACGAGGCAGCCGACCGCGAACAGCCGCCGCGGGTTGACGATGTCGGGAAGATTCACCAGCGCCGACAGCAGCGTCCCGATCACGAATCCGCCCTGCACCGCCATCGTCAGCCACGCCGTCTGGCTCGTCGAGAGATGGAATTCGCCGACGATCGGCGCGTTGGCCGCCGTGGCGGAGAACCACAACGTCATCCCGAAAAACATCGCCAGCGACAGCCACGCCAGCTGCGCGTTCGGAGATCGGCTCATCGGTTTGCACACAATCTGTCCAGCTGGTTGACAGTGCCGCCGGACGATGGCATCGTCGTCGTCAAGGTCAGAGAAAGCGATGAAGATTCGATGCGTACGACAAGGGTGCCCGCCGCTCTCCGGGATCGGCTGGGCCACGACGCGACGATCGGCCTCCTCGAGCTGGTCGAATCCGAGCACGACGCGTGGAGCGAGCGCGTGCTGAACGTGGCCGTCGAGCGGTTCGAGCGCCGGCTGGCAGAGGAGATGGCAGAGCTCCGGATCAATCTGGTTCGGGAAATCCACGAGACGCGCTCGGACACGATCAAATGGACGTTCCTGTTCTGGGCCACCCAGTTGACGGCATTCATGGGCCTGCTCGTGTTCATCTTCCGTAGCGGCGTTCGCTAGCGCGGTGCCGGCGGCAGCGTACCAGATTCGGTAGCGATCCGTGTCCGGCGGGTGTAATCTGCCGCCTGTATGAATCGGTACCTGCGGTTCGTAGCCGCCCTCGGGCTGGCGTTCGCCATGGCGCGTCACACGCCGGCGGCGCAAACAAAAAACTCGACGCTGCCGCGTCTTCCTGACGGCCATCCGGATCTGCAGGGCATCTGGGATTTCCGCAGCGCGACCGCGCTCGAGCGTCCAGCCCGATTCGCCGGACGGGAGTTCATGACCGCCGCCGAAGTCGCCGCCTACGAGCAGGAGGCGCTCGAACGAGAGGACGGACGTCCGCCCGACGACGGGCGGACGGAGCAGTCGGTGCACCCGGTATGGTGGCTGGACTACGGCAAGACGGTCGTCAAGAGCCGGCGCACGTCGCTGATCGTGGATCCGCCGGACGGGAAGATTCCGCCGCAGACGACCCAGGGCCGCGAACGCGCGGCGGCGCGCCGTGCGGCCGCGCGCGAACATGGGCCGGCCGATTCGTACGAGAACCGCAGTCTTCAGGAGCGCTGCATCACGCGCGGCCTCCCCGAAGTCATCCTGCCCGGGCCCTACAACAACAACCTCCAGATCGTGCAGGCGCCGGGCTATGTGGTGCTGTTCACGGAAATGATCCACGACGCGCGGGTGGTGACGCTCGATGGGCGTCCCCACAGCAGCCCGGCCCTGCGCGCCTGGATGGGCGACTCGCGGGGCCGCTGGGAGGGCGACACGCTCGTCGTCGATACGACGAACTTCACCGACCGCACGAACTTCCGCGGCTCGAGCGAGAACCTCCATCTGGTCGAGCGCTTCACGCGCGTAGACGCCGACACGATCGACTACCGTTTTACGGTCGAGGACCCGACGACGTGGACAAAACCGTGGACCGTGGCGTATCCCATCGTGAAGACCGACGGACCGATCTACGAGTTCGCCTGCCACGAAGGGAACTACGGTCTGCGCGACATCCTCACCGGCGCGCGCTATGAAGAGAAGATCGCCGAGCAGACCGCCGGCAGGAAGAAATGAGCATGTCTGACACCACGCTGCTCGGCCAGAACTACACGCCGCCCGATCTGGTCGCCAAAGTCACGGGTCGGGCGAAGTACGCGGAGGACTACCGCGCCGACGGGATGCTGTTCACCAAGTTGCTGCTCAGCCCGATGCCGCACGCGCGCGTGCGGCGCATCGACACCGTTGCGGCGCTGGCGATGCCCGGCGTCAGGGCGATTCTCACCGCCGACGATCTGCCGGATCTGAAAGGCGCCGAGCGCGCGCTGAC
>JAYVYV010000401.1:0-3022 GCA_043783985.1 Acidobacteriota bacterium
GGCGATCCCGCGTTCGCGACGGTGCCGATCAAGGGGCTCCTCTCGAAGCCGTATGCTGCCGAACGCCGCAAGCAGATCGGACCGAAGGCGTTCATGGAACACAGGCCAGGCGATCCGTACGCGTTCGATCCGGACGTCAAGCCGCCTGCGGCCCGCTACTATCCGCACTCGCAGGGCGCCAAGGGCTCGAACACATCGGGCGACACGACGTGCGTGGACGCGGTCGACAAGGACGGCAACCTGTTCAGCGCCACGCCGAGCTCGGGCTGGCTGCTGTCGGGCGCGTTCATCGCCGGCGACACCGGCGTGCCGCTGTCAAACCGGATGACCGTGTTCGATCTCGCTCCGCTCAGCCCGAACGTCCTGGTCGGCGGCAAGCGGCCGCGCACGACGCTGACTCCGACGCTGGTGCTGAAGGACGGCAAGCCGTTCCTGGCGATCAGCACGCCGGGCGGCGACAGCCAGGATCAGCAGATCCTGAACGTGCTGCTGCAGATGCTGGTGTTCGGGAAGGACATTCAGGAGGCTATCGAGGCGCCGAGGGTCAACTCCCTGCACCCGTTCGGGTCGTTCGACAACCATCTGAGCGATCCCGGCCGGCTCGAGATCGAGGACCGCGTGCCGGAAGCGGTGCGCGACGCGCTGACGGCGCGCGGACACAAGCTGAAGGTGCTGACGGCCTACGGCATGAGCACCGGCGTCGTCGCGGTGGGCGTCGATCCGCACGGCACGCTGCGCGGCGGAGCGGACGTGCGGCGCGAGCGCTACATCTTCGGCTGGTGAAACGTACGAAAGAAACCGCGGAGAGCGCAAAGACCGCTGAGAAATGTTTTCTCTGCGTTCTCAGCGTTCTCGGCGGTTCCTTCTCATAGGTGGGACGCGAGCGGATCGTGCATGCGCTTGCCGTGCTCGAGTGACATCAGCACGATGTCGGCCGTCACCGGCGCCTTCCTGAAGATTTCCTCGCCGATCGCGTCCGCAATCGCGTTCATCACCGACCCGTAGCCGGCGCCGACCGGCGGCTCGCCGACGCCGCGCGCGCCGACGGGTGTTTCCGGATCCGCCAGTCCGAGCGCTTCCGTGCGCATCACCGCCGGGATGTCCAGAATGGTCAGCGGCTTGTTGTGGTAGAAGCGTTTGGCGAGCGGCACGCCGTAGTGCGGGTCGTAGACCCATTTCTGCTGGAGCGCGTGGCCGACGCCGAGGTTGATGCCGCCGAGCAGCTGGCCGTGCAGGCTGCGCGGGTTGACGACCGTGCCGACGTCGCCGACCGCGAGGTAATCGACGAGCCGCGTCTTCCCGGTTTCGAGATCCACTTCGACCTCGGCGAAGCCGATGACGAACGAATACGTGTCGCCGTCGTGCGGATAGGTGTCCTTGGCCACGCCCATCAGCCCGAGGCCGGCGAGCGCCGCTGCCGATGTCTTCGTCATCGGATGGATATCGGGCGGCAGCTCGTGACCGTCGAACTTCCCGCCGAGCGCGATCGCGCGGCTGGCGGCCTGCGCGTACGTGAGGCCCCGCGACGGGTTGTCGCGGCGCTGCACGCGCTGTTTGGCGAGCACGTAGTCGCCGGGTGCGCCGCCGAGATCCCCGGCCGCGATCTCCTGGAGCTTCAGGCGCGCGTCCACCGCGCCCGCCAGGTTCGCGCGCGTCATCGCGTGCGTCGTCTGGCTGCCGACCGACATCGCGGACCACGGAACGTTCTTCGCGGTGCTGCCCCAGTTCACGACGACCCGGTCCCATGGCATCGCGAGCACGTCGGCCGCGACGCGTGCGAGGTCGATGCACGAATGCGTGCCGAGATTTCCGACGCCTGACTGTACGTACAGCGTTCCGTCGGGCCGAAGGGTCATGAGGCCGTCGTATCCGATCGATCCCGCGCCGTGCGGACCGACCGCGACGCCGACGCCGCGCACTTTCGATCCCTGGCGCTTGCCGGAGCGCGCCTTGCGCTCGTCCCAGTTGAACAGCTCCTTGCCGCGGTCGAGCCCTTCCTTCACGAACGCGCTGGTGATGTGGCCGCGCTGTCCGTTCGGGCGCACCGGGCCGTAGAGCGCCTTGCCTTCGGGCGAATTGATCCGGCGGATCGCGACCTGATCGAGCCCGAGCTTTTTCGCGGCCTTCGTGACCACCGGTTCCATGATCGCGTTCGCCTGCATCGGTCCCGGCGAACGCTGCTGCGACCGGGGCGGCGTGTTGGTGAGTACGGCCAGCCCGCGCCACCGCATCGCGATCGGCTGCCAGATGAGCGACGCGGCCAGCGCCGCCGAACGATAGTCCCCCATCGGCCCGTACGAACCGTTGTCCTCGACGATGAAGAGATCGAGCGCGGTCATGCGGCCGTCGCTGGTGAAGCCGGCCTTGGCGCGGCCGACCATGCCCGTCCGCGCGCGGCCGATGTAGTGCTCTTCCTCCCGGCTGATGCGCATCATCACCGGCGCGCCCGCCTTCTTCGAGAGCAGCGCCGGGATCACCATCGAGATCGCGCCGGCGCCTTTGCTGCCGAAGCCGCCGCCGCAGTATTCGCTGACCAGCACGATGTTGGACGCGTCCATCCCGAGCCAGCCCGCCAGCGGATCGATCGTGCGCGCGACGCTCTGCGTGGAGCCGTGCAGATACAGCTTTCCGTTCTGCCAGTACGCCATCGCGGTGCGCGTTTCCATCGGTTGATGGCCGGTCGACTGCACCACGAACGTTTCGTCGACGACAATCGCGGCGCTCTTGAAGCCGGCGTCGAGATCGCCGTAAGCCCACTGGTCCGGCGCCTCGCCCATCGGCAGGCCGCCGTCGGGCGCGTCGGCGAAGTCCTGCGCGGTCCACTTGAGGACCTGCACCTTTGGCCGTGGGGGCGGCGGGGCCGCCGCGGCCGTGGGGGCGGCCGGCACCGGCGTGATCCAGACGTTCCCGTCGAGGCGCGCGTTCGGGCTGCCGGGACGCAGGCTCTCGACCGGATCGGTGACGAACGGCAGGGGCTCGAAATCGATGTCAATCCGCTCGATCGCCGCCGCGGCGGTGGCTT
>JAYVYV010000402.1:0-3021 GCA_043783985.1 Acidobacteriota bacterium
GTCTTGTAGCGCGCGTTGGTGTCTTCCGGCGTGCCGAACCCGGCGAACTGACGCATCGTCCAGAGCTTGCCGCGATAGCCGGTCGGGTGGATGCCGCGCGTGTAGGGAAACGCGCCCGGGTCGTTGACGTCGCGGGCGTAGTCGATGCCGGTGAGGTCCTCAGCCGTATACAGGCGATCGATCGGGCGGCCGGAAATCGTCGTGAAGCTCGCGGCGCGCTCCGGCGATTTCTGGAGCGCGGGCTCCAGCGTCTCGTGCGTCCATCGCGCCTTGCCGCTTTCGGCAACCGTTTTCATACAGGAGACATTATACTTTCGGCGAGGAGTGTGATGGCGGCTACTCACGGATCGATTTTCAACGCGATGCTCCAGGAATTCGATGGAGCGGCGCGTATTCTCAACCTCGAGCCGGGCATCTGGAAGATCCTCACGCACCCCAAACGCCAAATCACGGTCTCCTGCCCGATCCAGATGGACAACGGGGAGATCGAGGTGTTCACCGGCTATCGGGTTCAGTACAACGTCACGCTCGGTCCGGCCAAGGGCGGCATCCGCTATCACCCCGGCGTCACGCTCGACGAGGTCACCGCGCTCGCCGCGTGGATGACCTGGAAGTGCGCGGTCGCCCACATCCCCTTCGGCGGCGGCAAGGGCGGCGTGATCTGCGACCCGACGAAAATGTCCAAGCGCGAGATCGAGGCGCTGACGCGCCGCTACATCGCCGAGATCATCGACGCGATCGGCCCGGAAAAGGACGTGCCGGCGCCCGACGTCAACACCGACGCGCAGATCATGGCATGGGTCATGGACACCTACTCCATGCACGTGGGCCACACGGCCACGGCGGTCGTCACCGGCAAGCCGGTCGAAATGGGCGGGTCGCTGGGACGGCGCGAAGCGACCGGGCGCGGCGTGATGATCACGGCGCGTGAATCCGCCAAGCACGTCGGCTTCGGCATCAAGGGCGCGAAGATCGCCATCCAGGGCTTCGGCAACGTCGGGTCGATTTCGGCCGAACTGCTGGCGTCGGAGGTCGGCGCGACGATCGTCGCCGTGACCGACTGGAAGGGCGGCGTCTTCAACGCCCGTGGGCTCGACATCCCGGCGCTCGTCGACTACGTCAAGCGGACCAAGACCGTCGACGGCTTCCCGGGCGGCGAACCGCTGGCCAACGCCGACCTCTTCACGCTCGACGTCGACATTCTGATTCCCGCCGCGCTCGAGAACCAGATCACCGCCGACAACGCGCCGTCAATCAAGGCCAAGGTCATCGTCGAAGGCGCCAACGGACCGACGACGCCGGATGCGCACAAGTACCTGCACGAGCACGGCGTCTTCGTCGTACCCGACATCCTCGCCAACAGCTCCGGTGTGACGACGTCGTACTTCGAGTGGGTGCAGGATCGGTACGGTTATTTCTGGACCGAGAAGGAAGTCAACGAACGCCTGGAAGCGAAGATGTGCGAGGCGTTCGACGCCGTCCTGAAGACGTCGCTGAAGTACCGCGTCGACATGCGCACCGCCGCCTACATCGTCGCCATCAGCCGCGTCGCGGTGGTCACGCGGATGCGCGGGATGTACGCATAGCGACGTTCGGCGTTTGGCGTTTGGCGTTCGTCTACGGGACGGTCAAGACGTTCAACCTCCCTGCTGCGCCGAGCACGCGGCGCACTTCTCGGTCAGCGAGCTCGAACGCCTGACGCAGGCGTACGCGGGGGCGCTGGGACGGCTGAACGCTCAATTTGAATTCTGAACTCTGCAATCTGAAATCTAACAGGTCACCCGGCATGGACCGTCAGAACGGCGAGCTGCTGGACGCCACTGAAGGCGCCGGAGTGACGTCCGGCAGTCGCCGACTGCTTTCCTACTGGCAGCGGGTGCCAATGGGACGCGGGTTTGGCAGGCCCGGGTCGCCTTCAATGCAGGGAATGGCGCTCAGGTACTCGTAGATCGCTCGAAGGTCGTTGTCGGTCATGTCTTGAAAGGCCGGCCAGGGCATGACCTGAAGATACGGCCCGAACTGGGGATGCGCGTGATCCGGATCAATACCGGTCCGAAGGATTGCCCTGAATTCTTCAAACGATGCCCCACCTTCCGGCCGGCCCGTCTTGTCTGGCGTCAAGTTGCGCGGAATGAAGAACGGGCCAAACAGCGGCGTGCCGCCGGAGAGATATGCTGCCTGATTGATTCGTTTCGGCTGCCCCAGAAATGGATTACCCCCAGGCGCAAACTGGCCAGAAGGGCCGGAATGGCAGCCATTGCAGTCGCCAACGGCGTTGAGCAGGTAACTGCCCAATCCCACCAGCGCCCGGTTTTTCCCCTGCAGATTCAAAGGCACGGGTGCAATGTCCAACCCCTGTTGGATTCTCGACTCGTCGTCGCGACGCCCGTCGCTCGTGGCCGCCGTCGTCAGCGTGAGCGTCGTCATCCACACGACGACCCCTGCGAAAACCAATAGCCTTGCTCTCATTCCATCCCTCCTTGCGCGCTCCCAGTCGAGCGGGCGGAATTCTAGCAAATAGAGGAACGGGTGCCAACGAGCGCGGAAGCGTCGCCGGCGAACCGACGTCCGATGGTCATCGAACATCAGCGCTCGTGGACGCAAGATCTGAATCCGCAATCCGCAATCAGAAGGTGATCCGGAATCCGAGGCGGTCGGCGGCTTCCCGCGCGCCGCTGATTACTTTTAGCTCGATCGCGTAATCGCCCGGCGCAAATCCGGCGAGCGGCAGATCGATCGTGTTGTCGCCGGCGGCCGGCGCGGGGACGACCGTGAGCGGGCGCATCGCGTGCCCCATCCGGTCGAGGAGTCGTGCGGACACGACCGGCGGCGGTCCGGCCGGCGCGTACGCGCGGAAGCGGATCAGCAGCCGCTCCGTGCGGCTGAACTCGCGCGACGCGACCGGCACCGCGGCCTTTGCGTCCAGCGTCCGGAACTCTCGGGCGGTCCGCGCGCGCAACACCTCCGGCGTGCCGAGCGCGACGTCGCCTTGCAGATCGCGCATCGACAGCTCCCGAACGT
>JAYVYV010000403.1:0-22291 GCA_043783985.1 Acidobacteriota bacterium
AGCACCTGCTCGATCGCCTGCCTCGGCGTGGCGGGCGGCGGCAACAGCGGCTCGACGATCGCGGGTGGATCGGTGAACGCGGACAGCGTGAGCGCGAACCGTCCCGGGCTTCGCGACGCCTCCAGGTCGGCAATGGCTTCGTCGAGCATGCCGAGCAGCTGCCGAACCTCGGCCGCGCGGTAGTTGAAATGGCTGTTCGGCCAGTCGGCGAGCGTCTGGCGCGCCCGGTGAACGATCGCCAGCCTTTGAGACGGGGCGGCCGTCAGGGCGACCTCGTTCAGCGTCGACGCCACGTCGTTCGAGAGCGCGGCGTAGTCGTTTTCCGCCTGCGTTTCGACGTAATGCGACGCGCGCGCGGTCGCGGCGTAGCGGCTGGTGCGCTCCCAATCGACCCGGGCGACCGGGAGGTTGACGAGATGCAGCGGCGGGTTCGGCGTCGTCGCCGTCGGCATCGAGAAGATGACGCGATCGTTCACGCGCGCCGGCTCGCCGTAGCTGACGAGCGAGGTGCCGTCGGTCAGGAACACCCGCAGCAACGTTGCCTCATCCGCGCCGGCAGCTGCCGCCGCGCGGATGGGACTGAGCACGGCGGCCGTCAGAACGACGGCTGCCAACGTGCGACTGTGCATGAAGTTTCAAGGGTAGTGTGCAGGCTGGACCAGGTCAAGCTGTGGAAAAGCTGTGGATGGCCGGTGAATTTCCTGTGTATGGATCGCCAGACGATTTTTTTTTCGGCGGCGCTCTTCGGAAAACGCCGCGGCCGTCGATGTGTGTGCGCTTTCGCGCCCCGCTTCGCTTGATCGCGACGCACATGAGCGTAGAATCCTCTTCTCCGTGACCGCCGCCGTTCATCGCTTCGAAGAATCCATCGCCGGCCGCCCCTACCTGATCGAGGTCGCGAATGTCTCCAAGGATCGCTGGCGCGCGTACATCGTCCGGATTCCGGGCGTGCCGGCCGCGCTGATGCCGTTCTACGGCGCGACGCCGGCCGACGCGGCGCACCAGCTCTGCGAGTGGTTGGCGCGCGCGCACGCACGCGCGGCGAAGCCGTCCGGCGCGGTGTAGCTCAGAACTGCGGGGATCCGTCCGGGACCAGCGCCGTCATGCCCGGGATGCCGAGCATGTTGGGAACGACGGCCTCGAACGGGACGACGCGATACCGATAGACCATTCCGTGATGACCGACGACATAGCCGGTGTCGGGAGTCGGCAGGCTGAATCGGACCGCGGGCGTGGGAAAAGCGATTTTACGCGCGTTCCAGCGCTTCCCATCGTCGAACGTATAGCTGAAGTCGCTGCCGCCCACCATCCACGCGACGGAGCCCGCCGCGAGAATCGCCGGCGACCCAGCAGGGATAGTCGCGTCCACGCCGTGCCACGTCTGTCCGCCGTCCACGGTCATCGAGAGCGAACCGTCGGCGCGCAGATAACCTGTGAGGGAATCCGCGAAGGCGAGGCTGCCGTCGCGTCCGTTCGTGTCGGCGATCATCGACGTCATGTGCCAAGTCTCGCCGCCATCGGTGGTCTTGATCGCGGCGGACGCGCGGTCGTCGAGCGCGCGGGTCACTACGTAGCCCGTCGTATGATCCGGCGCGAACGCAATCGCTTCCGGCGTGCAGTTTTGCTCGTGCGCCACGCCCGCGACAATCACCCGGCACTGATATACCGGCTGCCACGTGCCCCCGCCGTCGACAGTCCTCTGGATGGCCGATCCGCCATCGACAGCGAAACCCCTGCGCGGCGAGGTGAATACAAAAGCGCCTGGCACGCGGGCGTCGCCCGCCGGCGACCAGCTCGAGCCGTCCATCGTGCGCAGCATCGTGCCGTCGACCTGTGTCGCCCACCCGTGCGTCGCATCGACGAAGAACAACCGCGCGACGGCGCGCGTTGGCGAATGCGGATCGCCGTGCTGAACCGACCACGTCTTGCCCCCATCCCGGGTGGCGATGACGAAGCCGCCATCGCCGGCATTCGTGGGATGCCGGCCGCAGGCCCACCCCGTCTGCGCGTCGACGAAGAAGACGTCGCTGAACTCGACGTCCTGCGCGTAGTGCACCGGTTCGAAGATCGCCTTCAACGGCGGATGCCTCGCTGCCGGTGGCGCCGGCGGACGCCCGCTCGGGCGGCGGATCTGTGCCGAGAACGTGGTCGCGCCGCCCAGGCCGACGGCAGAGGCGACGGCCAGACTGCACACCAGCCCGCGCCTCCACCGATGACCTTCGCGTGCGATCAGGCGAGCGCCTGCTTCGCGTACGCGAAGCAGCGCTTCACCTCCGCGACGGGATCGCGGTCGCCGCGGTACTCGTAGTCCACGTAGGCGGGGATCGGCCAACCTTCGCGCTTCAGGAGCTGCAGCACCTCGCGGATCGGTGCATCACCGCGTCCCCAGACGACGGCGTCGCCGTCGTTCCGCCGGCGGTCGTTCAGACTTACGCTGGCGATCCGGGCGTGGTGGTCACGGATGAACGCGACCGAATCGACGCGCGCCACCGTGAACTGGCCGATGTCCACGTTGACCTTGAAGTAGGGCGACAGGCTCAAGGCGGCGGCGAAGTCGGCCGGCGTCGCGATCTGATGTGGATCGTTCACCGTTCGCTGTCCGCTCAACGCCACGATCATCCGATGCTTGTCGGCAATCGGTGCGACGCGCCTGGCCATGTCCAGCGTGATCGACGCCGAGAGGATCTCGGCGCCGAGCGCCTTGGCCATGGTGAAGCCACGATCGATTTCCTCATCGGAAAACGTGCTGTCGGGGCTGTAGCTGTACGCGTGAACGCCGAGGTTCGCGCTCCTGAACCGGCTGCCGATCGACGCGAAATAGTCGATCGGCGTCCGCAGCCGCCATTTCCGCAGTTCGCGTCGCACCATTTGGGGGGTCATCGCGGCCATGCCTGAGTGGTGGTGGCCGCCGGCGGTGGGGCCGCCAAACGCCGCCTCGACGAGCGGGGCGAACAGCTCGCAGTCCCGCACGTCGCAGTCGGTCATCGACTGAATCAGCATGTCGACCGTGTCGCTTCCGGGCCTGTTCGGCACGTCCTGGAAGCTCGAGGTCTGCACGCCGAGCCGTACACCGCCCGCGGACTGGCCGTCAGCAGCGCGGGCGGAGAGGTCGCTGGATCGGCCGAGCAGCGGCGCGGCAAGTCCAGCGATGGTGATGAGGGCCAGTTCCCGGCGCGAGTACATACCGCTCTCTGTGCGTGGTTGTTGGCTCATAGTTTCGGATCCTGCGCTTTGCCGATGGCCATCGGACGCATCATGTCGTGATCCTCGTGATCGAGGATGTGGCAATGCCAGACGTACTGGCCGTTCATGTCGAACGACGCCACGAGCCGGGTGATTTCTCCCGGGTAGGCGATGAGCGTGTCCTTGGGTCCGGTCTCCCACGCTTCCGGCGACCGCGCGGGGCCGGGCGGCAGCGACGGGCTCGCCGGATTGAACGGCGCCCGATCGAGCACGCGGAACTGCGTCTGGTGAATGTGAATCGGATGCGCGTCCGCGGTGAAGTTGCGGATCTCCCAGATTTCGGTGCCGATCGTCGGGTTCTCCGAGATCGGATCCATCCAGGCAAGCGGGTTGCCCGTGCCGTCTGCCCTGACCGTGCCCAGCAAACCTACGGTCGGCCCGAACGGAACGGAAAAGACCGTCGGGTCGCACGTTTCCTGAATCGGAACCTTGAACGTCCCGTCGGGATTCGCCAGGACCCTCACGACAGACGAGTCGAGCTCGTTGAGCGACACCTGACGAAGCTTTGCGCCCGCTGGCGCCTGAGCGGGCGGCGCGGGCGGCAGACCCGACAGCCGGTCCGGCGACACGCTGCCGTCCACGGTTCGGGACGGGCCAACCCGGAACTGCATGACGCCGCCGGTCGAATTCGGATCCGCGGCCGGGTAATCGATGCCCGAGACACCGCCGCCGAAAGGCGAGTCCGGTCCGATGTTCAACAGCGTGATCGTGGTACCCACCGGCACATTCGTGAAATCGACGATGACGTCAGCACGCTCGCCCGGCGCCATCAGCAGCTGCGTCAACCTGGCGGCCGCGGGCAGGAACCCGCCGTCGGCGCCAATCTGCCAGAACGGGAGCCCGGCCCGATCCAGCTTCATGAGCAACGTGCGGGCGTTGCACCCGTTCAGGAGGCGGAACCGATAGCGGCGCTGCTCGACGTCGAGGTAGGGCCACGTGTTGCCGTTGACCACAACCGTGTTGCCGAAGAACTCCGGGTTCCAGAGCGGAGGGACGTCGCTCGGACTTCCATTGCACGACCGGGCAGGAATGAAGGGAATCCGCAGGTCCGCCTTGGACACCCCTTCGAAGAACGCGCGATCGCCCGGGAAGAACAGCGATCCGTCGGCGTTGAACGATCGATCCTGGATGAGGAGCGGCACTTCGTGATCAGGCAGGTGCCTGGCGACCGCCTCGTCCACGCCGCCGCCGCGCAGGAGATAGAACGCCGCGAGGCCCGCGTACACGTTGGCCCGCGTCAGGCCGAGCGTGTGATCGTGGACCCACATGGTCGAGGCTTGCTGATCGTTCGAGTAGTCGAACGTGGCGGTTCCGGGCGCCCATGGCATCGAGAGGCGCGGGGCGGACTTCTTTTTGAAGAAGTTGTACCAGGTGCCTTCCGTCGCATAGCCACGAGGGATGTCGTTGGCGGTCGGCAAGTACCACGCTTCCGGGTAGCCGTCGCTGTCGTCAAAGGTATGGCCGCCGTGCAGATGGGTCACAAGCGGTACGGGACCCCGGTACGGTTGCGGACTCATTCCCATGCCGTCGCGTGGTCCCGGCGGATTGGCCCAGTGCAGCGTCTGGTCGATCGGTAGCAGGTGCGGACGATACTTCCCGTTGCCATCCACCAGACCGTTGATCCACTTCACGCGGGTCACGCGCCCGTGCCGCGCCTCGAACGTCGGAGCGGGCGTGTGGAACGTGCCCTTGTGGTTGACCGATCCGTACGCCCACACGGTGGTTCCGGGGAGGCCCGACGGGAGCATTTGCTGAGTGATCTGTCGTGCGGCGACCTCGTAATAATCCACGGTGTTGGAATTGTTAGTGGCCGGCATCGCGGGCGGAATGTGCAGCGGGGTGACCCATCGCGGAATCGCATACGGGCTGATCGAACCCCCAGGCACCGCTTGCGTGTACGCGCGCTGGATGAAGCCGAACTTCGACGCCAGGTACATTCCGGCGCCGCCGATGGCTCCTGTTTTCAAAAAGTCTCTGCGGTCCTGCATGATTGCTCCTGTCACCGTGTTCGCTGAAACGACACGACAGCGCAGAGGGCAACGGCAGTGCCAAGCCCATCAAGACGTTTGAATTCCGATTTACGTAAAGTTTTTCGTGTTTGGTAAATCCTTACATCCTAAAAGTCACTCCTGCGGAATACATTTTTCACTCCTTTCACGCCGTTAGAGCATGAGCCTCAGCCGCTGCCCGCGCGCCGCCGAGACAAGATCTGGCGCGCCTACATCGTCCGGATTCCGGGCGTGCCGGCCGCGCTGATGCCGTTCTACGACGCGACGCCGGCCGACGCGGCGCACCAGCTCTGCGAGTGGTTGGCGCGCGCGCACGCACGCGCGGCAAAGCCGTCAGGCGCGGTGTAGGATCTGGGGCATGAGCGCCCCAGCCGTTCGTGCCGACGCCCTTCCTGAATCTCGTCCTGCAGTAGGAATTCACAGGTGAGAATTCACAAAGTACTCCTGCTGATCGCGCTTCTCGCGCCGCTTCCCGCGCGGTCGCAGGACGCGCCGCGCGTGCGTCTGGTCGCCACGGGCGGCACGATCTCCAATCGCACGGGCGGACGACTGACCGCCGAAGAGCTGGTGCAGTCGATGCCGGGGCTCGAACGCTACGCGAAGGCGGAGTTCGAACAGTTCTCGAACCTGGCCAGCGGCGAGCTGACTCTTGAACAATGGCTCGCGCTCGCGCGGCGGCTGAACGAGATCGTCGCGACCGAGCCCGAGATCGCCGGGCTCGTCGTCACCAGCGGCACCGACACGCTCGAAGAGCTCGCGTATTTTCTCGATCTCACGGTGCGCACCGACAAGCCCGTGGTCGTCGTCGGATCGATGCGCAACCCGAGCACGCTCGGGTACGAGGGCGCGGCGAATCTGCTGGAAGGGTTCCGTGTCGCCGCCTCACCGGAGGCGCGCGGCAAAGGCGCGCTGGTGGTTCTCAACGACGAGATCAACGCGGCGCGCGAGGTCACCAAGACCGACGCGCTGAGGCTGAACACGTTTCAGGCGCGCGGCTACGGCATCCTCGGCGTCGTCGACGCCGATCGGGTCGCCTTCTACCGCGCGTCGCTCAAGCGGCACACGGCGAAGAGCGAGTTCGACGTCGCCGCGGTGACCTCGCTGCCGCGGGTGGACGTCATCCTCGTCTACCAGGGCGCGGACGGCGACCTGATCCGGGCGGCGGCCGACGCGGGGGCCCGAGGGATTGTGATTGCCGGCGCCGGCGCCGGCGCGACGAGCGGCACGCAGCAGGCCGGCATCGACTACGCGATCAGGAAGGGCGTGTTCGTGGTGACGACGACGCGTGCGGGGAGCGGGCGCATTGCGGCCGGCCGCGGCGGACGCGGGCGCGCCGGAGCCGCCAGCCCGCCTGCGGACGAGATCCGCCGCCGGATTGCGGGCGAGGACTTGGCACCGGTCAAAGCGCGCGTCCTGCTGATGCTCGCGCTCACACGCACGACCGACCCCGCCGAGATTCAGCGGATGTTCTCGGAATACTGATCCGATCGCGACGGCGGCAGGCCCTTCCTCGCATCGCCGCGCCAGTGTGGGTGAATCAGGACCGGCGGACGGGCGCGCTAGGCGGCGGACCCAAGCCCCATCGCTCGCCGCCAGGCCGCGATTTGTCCGAGATGGTCCATTTCGTGCGCCGTCATCAGAAAGATGGCGAAGTCGCCGACCGTTGGAAAATGGGCCCGTGATTTCTCGTTTGGATGAGGGCGCGCGAGGGCCGCTGGATCGGCATCTGCCAGGCCTTGCGCGATTCGCGCATGCTGCTGTGCGATGACGCGCAGGAGCTCGTCCTTGCCTGGAAACACGTTCTTGTCCGGCGAGGGGATGCCGCCGGTCTTGAACGTGTCCTCCCATCCGGCCGGCAAGTCAGAGCTCAGCCCGAGCAGCGTGGCGAGGTGATCGGCCGCCACCGCAAGGTGACCCAGCGACCAGGCCGGGTGGTTCACGACCCCGTGCGGCTGCGCGCACATCTGGTCCTCCGACAGGTCACCCACGAGGCGTTTGGCGAATCCGAGGTTCATCGTGTACACGTGCAGGACATACTGAAGCACTGGTGGTCTCACTTTCGCGGAGCGTCCCAAAAACGCAGTGAGCCGGACGCTCGAAATAAGTAACGGTCGCAACCATTCTACCAACGGGAGTGACGCGCCCTCCTTCCTGCTGGCTGGCCCGAGGGGCTCCCAGGTGGTCCGAGCCGGAGATCTTCAACAAGCCATCCTGAAAAGGCAACAGCGCTGGTATGCTGCGGCCATCGGAGGCCGTCTGTAACAGGCGCAGGGCGAAAACCCGCGCGGAAGGGCGTCATGAGAAACGTGACCTGGAGCTTCACGACAGTGCTGACGGTTGCCGCATTGGGGTTCGTGCCGACCGTCCTCGGCCGGGGCGTCATGGCCCGTCAAGCGGCGGCGCCGCCGGCGTCGTCGTCCATGAACGATCGGGCGAGGTTCGTCGGGACCTACGAGATCGTCACGACCGAGATCAAAGACCCCGCGACCGGAAAATGGTCGCAGACGCCGAACTTCAACTCGAACGGCTACATCATCTACGCCGACACCGGCCACATGGGCGTGCACATCCAGCCGAAAGTCCGGGCGCGCTTCGCCGCCAGTATCCCGACGGGCGAAGAAGCGCAGGCCGCGCTCCGCGGATACGCGGCGTACTTCGGGTCGTTCACCGTACACGACAAGGAGAAAGAGGCGTTCGTCGTCCACCATCGCTTCGGTCAGATCAACCCGGGCGGGGAAATAGACGCGAAGCGCTTCTACGATTTCGTGACCACGCCGAACGGCAGCCAGCGACTCATTCTCACACCGGCGGCGGCAGATGGCGGTGGCAAAGACAAGGCGACGCGTCGGGTCATCTGGCAGCGGATGCTCGATGCGCCGCTCTCAGCCGAGGAGAAGAAGTTCGTCGGGTTCTGGAGGCTTCTCTACACGGACAGCTATCGGATCAAAGACGGGAAAGAGGTCTTCCACGGCGACAAGAACGAGACGCGCGCCGGCACGTCCTACATCATCTACACTTCGTCGGGCCACATGATGGTCCACCTCATGAACAAGGAGGGGCGGACGAAGTACGCGGCCGCGGAGCCGACGCCCGACGAGGCGCTCAAGGCGTTCCGGAGCTACAACGGCTACTTCGGACGGTTCGTGACGTACGAGAACCAGAATCCGCCGTTCGTCTACCACAGCCAGCAAGGCGCGACGACACCCGGCGCGTACAGCGAGCAGAAGCGCTTCTACAGGTTTACGGGCAACGTGCTGAGGCTCGGCGCTCCGCAGAACCTGAACGACAAGGGCGAGATGACTGGCGGGCACCTGTACTGGGAGCGCCAGCCCGCGATCCACTAGACTGCAAACGGCTCATCGGGCGCAGGTGCGCGGCGCGTTCACCTCAGGTGTCGTTTCGCGAAGGCGCGGCCAGAACCGGACTTCAGTAACGCTCGAACTCGACCGCGCGTTCCTGACTCGCGAATTCCACAGCATGCAACAAGTCCACGGACGTCCCGACGGCGGGTACGACAGGTCCGCCAGCCGTAGCTCGCAGTGACGAGGGAGGTCCACCTTCGCGGCTGCGCCGCTTCGGCGGACGACCTCCGCCTGTCCGTGCCGCAAGCTCGGTTGGCTTGCCAGCCGTCGCTCGCTCACGGATGCCGGCGAGCGGAAGTTGGTGGACCAAGACAGCGCGAGTTGGAACCTCATCAACGCTTGGCTCGTGGGGCTTCACGCGCTTCGTCGAGCTTCGTGATGACGGCTCGACCCACGCTCCTCGCTCAGCGCGGTGCACGAGGACCGCTGTTGTCGAGATCGGCGGCGATGAGCCAGCGGCCGTCTTGATCGCTTCGTAACGCGAGCACGAAGCGGCCGCCTGCGCCAACGGTCGTTGGATACCGGTAGCCGCCGACGATGTAGCCGACGTTGCCCGACGATGAGTATGCGTACGCCGTCAATTGTAGTGTCCCGCCTGGTTTGGTGAGGCCGCCGGCAATCGCGGCACGTCCGCGCTTGATCGGGCTGCCATTCTGCACGGCGAAACCACCCTCGGTGAAGAGTGCCGCCAGCCGCGGCCCATCACCGTCGCGCCATGCTGCTTCGTAGTCGCGCAGCACACGATCGAACGCGGGCGGGAGCGAGATGGCTGAAGGCATCTGCGTGTCTAGAGGTGTTTGCGGCGTCTGCACGCCGGCCTGGGCTCCAGCGATGGGCAGTGAGGCCGCGAATGCTCGTATCTCCCGAAGCACGTCAGCCTCATTCGAGATGAACATGAAGAGATTCGCGCCCGGGAGTTCGACGATGCGAGCCGTGGGAATGGCAGAAAGAAGATCCCGTTGCCATCGTTCATACATGGTGCGTATGGCCGTGTACTGCTGGAGAAGCGCGGCGCGCTGCTGCTCGTTACGGATATCGTACTCGGCGGCATGTTCTTCGAACGGGCGTTGCGCTTGGTACATTGCCAGCACCGGAACGCGTATGCCCGCATAATTCGGCTTTACCCTTGCATCCACAGTGATCGCTTGGCGAATCGTGGGATTCAGGAGGTATTGGCCCACCGAACCGTCAGAATTCTCGGCGAACTGTTGACGCCATTCAGCTTCGGGAAAGATGATCCTGAGACCGGGTTGTTTGGTGAGCGCTTTGAACGAGCTGCGGTCGGCCTCCGGTGTCGGCGTGTGCGGGCGTGGCACCGTCGCTGGGTCCGGCAACGGCGGATCATACGGGGGCGTCGTCGGGTCGCTTGCTCCGTCGAGATAGACGAGCCCGCTCAGACGGTCGGAATGCTGCGAGGCGAACATGGTCAGAACCTGCCCGGCGCATGAAGTGCCGACCAGTAGAGGTTTCTGAGCCTTCAGGGAATTGAGCACTTCGAGCAGATCGTTTACGGACCGCTGCACGGCATAGCCAGTAGCCGGTTTATCCGACGCACCGATCCCACGTCGTGTGATGCCGTAAACATGGAACTGATTCGTCAGCTTCGGGGCGAACTCGTCGTACGAATGCGCGGAAAGGTAACACCCGAGCAGGACGAGCGGCGGGCCTGATCCGCCCCAGTCCAGCACTTCCATTCGAATTGACGAATCGACCGTGATCCAGCGAACTTGATGCGGCGACGGATCGCGCCAGGCAGCGTCCGGTTGCGATAGGTCGTGCGCCAGCAGTGGCATTCCCAGGACGGCCAAACCTAGAACCAACAGCGCTACACGCATCGGAATACATGTCGACGAGATTGCGACATCTTGCTGGCGCCAGCGGCGATTGTCGGCGGGCATGCGGGGGCAAAATCCCTAGGCTGCTCGCACTGGCCTGTAGTCTTGCTCCGCCATCGGCGTCTCCCCGAGGTCCGCTAGCAATTGATTGAGGCGTTCAAGGGTGACGGCCTGCGGAGCTGTGATCTCAACTCCAAGGGCGCGACCGGAGGTGCCGTAGTCGACAACGAGGAGCCCGTCAGACGACGCTGAGGTCTTCGCGCTCTTTTCACCGGTTGGGTGCGAGAGGTGCAAGTACGCCGCAAACGCGCGGCCCTTCCGATAGGTGACTTGTAGCGACCGCTCGGTCATTGGGACACCTCGTAAACAGTCACGACGACGAGCAACTTCTCGTCGACATCTGGCTCCACGATAGCGATCCACGGACGCTGCACATGGCGGACGTGAATCATGAATCTGCCCTCGACTATGTTCGGCTCGACCGACGTTGCTCGCTCCAGCATAGCCCGGACCTCGACCTCGGTTATGCCGCGTTGCTCCATACGCAATTCGGCGTGACTGGTGAACGACAAATCCCAATTCCACCACTCTGGAAACGTCGGCATTGAGGGCTCACGAAGCACTGAATCGTAACACTCGCCAAGGTCGCTACTCACCGAATCGCAAGTGTCCGATTTCAGGTCAGAAGGGGGAACACAGGGGGGAACGCCCTCTGGAACCACCCGTTCCCCGCAAGCTGTCCTCTCGCCGCACCTATTTCCAGCGGCTGTGATTATTGAAGCCGTTTACGCCGCTGAACTTATCGGTTTAGCGGCGTTCTCTGCCGTCTGCAGCGCAACCATTCGTCAATTGAAATCTGGGCGTGAGCGACCCCCCTCCAACACTCGGAAGTCGGCCTGGCCCTCGTCGAAGGGGGTCGCTCGCGCCCAGTTTGTCGCAGTCGCAGTTGGGTCGGCGTCGGGACGTTCTCTACGGAAGCGGAGTTGCACCTACGGCGACCGACCGCAAGGTTTCGCCGCGAATCGGCGTTCAGGAAAATAGGCAACGACCTCACACTGCAGGTCATTGACGCGACGCTCATCGTCGCAGTGCAGCATCCGACCGATGTTGCGACCTCAGGCACCTCCGCGAGACCTCAGTGGTCTGCGGACAATCGCCTCCCGAATCATCGGGTCCAATTTCCATCAAAGGTTAGACCGCACCTTCGCGCTCCAGTGGCGCGACACCCAGGTGCCGAGCGATACGGACCATCACGTCATCGATGATGGGCTCGCTCTCGTTCCCGTCAAGACTCTCCGCTTCGCTTCGACCACGCCGAACGGCGTGGCTCCGGTCTTGACGGGATCCTCGACCGAGCCTGGAAGCCGGCTCTTACGTGATGGTCCGGGCGCCTATGGCCCGCAACGTTCCGCCGAACACTGCATTCCACGGACGCCTATGGACGACATCATCGATCGCGAAGGCGACTCCGAAGAAACGAGCCTTGCGCGATGCCGCGAACTGCTCGGCGATGAGGCCGCGGAAATGCCAAACGAGCAGCTCGATGCGATTCGGCAACATGCGCAAGCGATGGCCATCGTCCTGGTCGAATTGTTCCTCACCGGAAATTCTCAAAGCTGAACCGCATGTTTGACTTGCCGCTGCAGAATGACGGCGTTAATCTGCGATCCATGGTTGGCGCGATTATTTACATCCGCGTCAGTACCAAAGAGCAGACGGAAACCTCAGCCTGCCGACACAACTCCGAGTCTGCGAAGAGTACTGCCGCCGAGAAGGCTTCGAGATCCTCGAGCGCTTCAAAGAAGAAGGCGAAAGCGCGAAAACTGCGGACCGGCGCGAGCTCCAGCGATTGCTCGCATACTGCCGCAGCAACAAAGGCAAAGTGCACTTCCTGGTGGTCTTCAACTTGACCCGCTTCGCGCGGGACAAATACGACCACTTCGCATTGCGTTCGCATCTGAAGTCCCTGGGCATCTCTCTTCGGTCGGCGACGGAGCCGATCGACGACACGTCGACCGGAAAACTGATGGAAGGCGTCCTTGCCGCCTTCGCGCAGTTCGACAACGACGTGCGTTCGGACCGAACGCGCGCGGGAATGCAGGAAGCGCTTCGGCGCGGACGATGGACATTCCTGGGACCACTCGGCTACCTGAATGCTCCGCGCGCGATGCGCCAAAGCTTGATCCCGGATCCGGAACGCGCGGCGATCGTTCGCCGAATCTTCAAGCAATACGCGACCGGCACCTATACGAAACAGGAAATTCTGCAGAAGGCGACGCAGTGGGGACTGACTAATCGCCGAGGCCAGCCGCTCAGCTCACAAGCGATCGGGATGTTGCTGCGAAATCGCCTGTATGTCGGCATCATCGACGTCCCGGAGTTTGGCGTTCGTGATCAGCGCGGCGACTTCGAGCCATTAATCAGCGAAGAGATCTTCTACAAGGCCCAAGCGGTTCTGTCGGGCACATTACCGGTGATTGCTCCGTTGTTGAAGCGCCGACCAGACTTCCCGTTGCGCGGATTCGTGCGGTGCGCCGCGTGTGATCGCGGTCTGACTGGCAGCTGGTCGAAGGGCCGCACTCACTACTACGCCTACTACCATTGCCGTCCCGGTTGCCGCGGAACAAATGTGACCAAGGCGAAGCTCGAAGGCATGTTCGTCGACGAACTTGCCCGATTGCAGCCGACTGCGCGATACATGCGCTTGCTGAAAGAGTCTGTCGTGCAGGTTTGGAAGGAGCGCCAGGCTACGGTCCAATCCGACCTTCAAGCGGCCGAGCAGGCCAGGAAGAAGCTGCAGCAAAAACTGCATCGGCTGGATGAGGCGTTCGTGTTCGAGCGCTCGATCGACATCGACACCTACGATCGTCACGCGGACCGAGTGCGCTAGCAGATGACCCTGCTCAAGATCGATGAGCACACGTCGAAGCTCGAAGAAATGGACGTGGAAGGCATTCTGGCGTTCGCTGAGCGCGTGTTGCCGCGCACCGCGGACCTGTGGGTGCAGGCCTCACAGAATCAACGACAGCGCCTGCAGCAGCTGTTCTTTCCAGACGGAATCGCGTTCGACGGAAAAGGCTTTGTTGGAACCCGCGTAACCGCACCGGCCTTCAGTTACTTGCGGACGATCGAGGATCGAAATGAAAGGATGGTGGACCTGACCGGGATCGAACCGGTGACCTCATGAATGCCATTCATGCGCGCTCCCAACTGCGCTACAGGCCCACTGTGGAGAGGTCTGCGAAGGACGAACCCTCATGGTAACGCGCAAGACGCACCGGGTCAAACCCGCCGGATGCTGTGGGACGCCGGCCGGACTCCTTGACGCCGTGGAACGGTCGACCCGCGGCCGTTTCCGGCCGTGCGCCCGCCCGCCCTTGCCTCAGAACGAGATTCGCCATCCCACACGCACCAGCCTGCCCATCACGATGGCCGACGGCCGCCCAAGCGACGAGCCGATCGTCGTCACCGCGTTGGTCACCGCGTTGTTGTGGAACAGGTTGTAGACGTCGAGCGTCGGCTCGAACTTCGTTCCGCCGCTCCTGAACACTTTCACGAGTCTCAGATCCACCAGATTCTGCCACGGGTACCGGTAGTCGCCGCGGGGCGCGGCCTGGACATTCTGCGTCACCTGCGTGAGCCACAAAACCCGGGGCCGGACAGCCACTCATGAGGTATAGTCCGCCCGCTTCCCTCGAACAGCGTTCCTCAGGAGGTTGGGCATGCATCTGCCGAACGGTAAAACGCTCTGGTGTTCGTGCGCGGTGTCGGTCGTCGTGCTCGGGATGGCCCTGCTGTCCGGGACGACGGCACATTCGGCCAGATTGACCGGTCCTGACTTGATCGTGCGGGCCGACGTCCTCTCGCATCAATGGGTCGTCCGCGATGAAAACCTGACGTCGACGACCTGCAGCGTCCAGGAAGGCGCGGTGACGGCGGGGCTGCGCCGGCTCATTCGATTCACCGTCATGACGCCGAACGTGGGCGATACCGACATCGCGCTCGGGGATCCAAATGTGCACGTGGCGGCCAACGACGGCCTGTACGAATTCGCCACCTGCCATAAGCACTATCACTTCAGGCACTACGCGAAATACGAGCTGCTCGATCCGGCCACCGGCTTCGTGTGGCGCGCGGCCAAGCGCGGATTCTGCATGCTCGACACCGATCCCGCCCCGGCGTTTTTCGGACAGCCGCCGCGCAATCCGCGTTTCCGCAGCTGCGGCGCCGCCGGCGTGCCGGGCAATCAGGGCATCAGCGCCGGGTGGGCCGACACCTATCGCTTCTTCCTCGGCGGCCAGTACTTCGTGCTCGACGGCGGCGACGGCCAGCCGGAAGTCCCGCCGGGCAACTACGTCATCCGCATCACGGTGAACCCCGGCTTCACACCCGCGCCCCACGAATCGATCGCCTTCGCGAGCCCCGATCCGGGCCATCCGGGCGTGTACCACCAGCTGTTCGAATCCAACTATGAAAACAACGTGGGCGAATTCGCCGTGACGATCCCCGACCATCCGGGGAGGAGCGGCTTCGGACCGATGGCCGGCTCGAAGATCAACACCATCGACGACGACGAGCACGACCCGCCGTCCAAGTAGACAGAGGTGAAGGGCGGCTCATCCGCCAGCAAGCGCCCCGATGATCAGAAAGGGCTCGGTCCCGGCGGCCACGGGACCGGGCAGCGGGGCATCCGGCGGCTCGTGGGACAGATCCTGCTCGCAGGCGAAGAACCGCAGGAACGCCCGGCGCTTGAGCGTGCCGTGCTCGCGGATGGTCCCGCGCAGCACCGGATACGCCGCCTCGATCGCGTCGAGCACCGACCGCTGGGTGATCGGCCGCTCGACATCGATCGAGATCTCGCTCCCGACGCGTGCAAGCGTCCGCAGATGCGCCGGCAGCTCGACGCGAATCATGACAGCCCGCCTCCGGTGCGGCCGCTACGGCGTGCCAAGGGTCTGGACTTCCACCGACAGCACCGCCGGCAGGTCGCGCGCGATCGCCGACCACGAATCGCCGCCGTCGGGCGACGCGTACACCTGTCCGCCGGTCGTGCCGAAATAGATGCCGCACGACTCGAGCGAGTCCACGGCCATCGCTTCGCGCAGCACGTTCACGTAGCAGTCGCGCTGCGGCAGCCCGTTGGTGAGCGATTCCCACTCGCCGCCGCCGGTGCGGCTCCGAAAGACGCGAAGCCGGCCGTCGGGCGGGTAGTGCTCCGAGTCGCTCTTGATCGGGACGACGTAGATCGTCTCGGGCTCGTGCGCGTGGACGTCGATCGGGAAGCCGAAGTCGGTCGGCAGGTTGCCGCTCACCTCGCGCCATGAATCGCCGCCGTCGTCGCTGCGCATCACGTCCCAGTGCTTCTGCATGAACAGGACGTTGGGGCGCGAGCGGTGCATCGCGATGCGATGGACGCAGTGGCCGACGTCGGCCGTCGGATCGGGAATGTGCGACGAGCGCAGGCCCTGGTTGATCGGCGTCCAGGTCGCGCCGCCGTCGGCGGTGCGGAACGCGCCGGCCGCCGAGATCGCGACGAACATCCGATGGGGGTCGGACGGATCCAGCACGATCGTGTGCAGACACAGCCCGCCGGCGCCGGGCTGCCAGCGAGAGCCGGAGCCGTGTTCGCGCAGGCCCTGGAGCTCGACCCACGTCTTGCCGCCGTCCACGGTCTTGAACATCGCGGCGTCCTCGACGCCGGCGAACACGGTGTCGGGATCGGTGGGCGACGGCTCGAGATGCCAGACGCGCTTGAACTCCCACGGGTGGGGCGTGCCGTCGTACCACTGATGGGTGCCCGGGACGCTGGCGTAGGCGAACTGGTTCCCCACCGGTTCCCAGTTCCTGCCGCCGTCGTCGGATCGCTGCATCAGCTGGCCGAACCAGCCGGTGGACTGCGACGCGTATAGGCGTTCGGGGTTGGCGGGCGAACCCTTGACGTGATACAGCTCCCAGCCGCCGAACTGCGGTTCGCTGACCGTCCACGATTTGCGCTTACCGTCCGCGGTCAGAATGAACGCGCCCTTTCGCGTTCCGACCAGCACTCGCACGCTGCTCATCGGTCCCCCCGTCCTGAGTTTATAGTAGCCGCGCATGGCCAGCGCCGCGGAACGGGAGGTCCTGAACGTCGACGGGCGGGAGGTGGCGATCTCCAACCCGCGCAAGGTCCTGTTTCCGGGAACGGGCCACACCAAGCTCGATCTGGCGCTCTACTATCTCACCATCGCGGCCGGCGCGCTGCGCGGCGCGGGCGGGCGTCCCAATGTCCTCGTGCGCCACCCGAACGGCGTGGGCGGCGAGTTCTTCTTCCAGAAACGCGCGCCCGCGTCGCGTCCGCCCTGGATCGAGATCGTGTCGCTGAGCTTTCCGTCCGGCCGCACGGCGGAGGAGGTCGTGCCGCGCGACGCGGCGGCGCTCGCCTGGATGGCCAACCTCGCCTGCCTCGAGCTCCACCCGCATCCGGTCCGCGCCGACGATCTCGATCACCCGGACGAACTGCGCATCGATCTCGATCCGGTGCCGGGCATCCTGTGGCCGCAGATCCGCGACGTCGCGAAGGTCGTGCGCGCCACGCTCGACGATCTCGGGCTGGTCGGCTGGCCGAAGACGTCGGGCTCGCGCGGCATCCACGTCTACGTGCGGATCGAGCGGCGCTGGACGTTCGACCAGGTGCGCCGGGCCGCGCTCGCCTTCGCGCGCGAGGTCGAACGGCGCGCGCCCGGGCTGGCGACGAGCAAGTGGTGGAAGGAGGAGCGGCACGGCGTGTTCCTCGACTACAACCAGAACGCCAAGGACCGCACGATCGCCAGCGCTTACTCGGTACGCCCGACGCCGGACGCGCGCGTGTCCGCGCCGCTTGCGTGGGAGGAAATCGACGCCTGCGACCCGGCCGACTTCACGCTCGCCACCATGCCGGCGCGCTTCGAGCGGCTCGGCGATCGCCACGCCGGCATCGACGATCGCGCGTGTCCGCTCGATCGGCTGCTCGAGCTGTCGGCGCGCCAGGAGCGCGACGGCCAGGGAGACGCGCCGTGGCCGCCGAACTACAAGAAGCAGGCGGGCGAACCGCCGCGCGTGCAGCCGTCGAAGCGGCGAACGCCGACGGGTGAGGCGAGGCCTCGACGAACGCCCAAGCACCCGTTGATCGAAATCGGCCGCGCGCCGAAAAAGGAAGACGCGCTCGCCGGCGTCGAACGATGGAAGGCGCGCCACCCGGATGCCGCGGCGCATCTCGAGCCGGCCGACATCCTGGTCGATGCCATGCGCGGCCGGTTCAAGACGTGGACACGCATTCGCATCAACCTGCGGCACGTCCCGGAAGCGCTGCGCCCGCCGCAGGAACCGCTCGATCCCGACGATACGCCAGAGGAATGGTCGGGGTCATGAGTCCCGCATCAAGGGTGTTTGTGGTTCGAGTGCGGCAGGAACCTGGACGGTTCCACCTGCTGGGACATGAGCGCGTCGCACGCCAATGCGAGCGCCTTCAGAATCGTGCACGCGATCTGGCGCGTCTCCACCGGATCGTCAATGGTCTTGTTCGACAACGACGGTTGCGACACGAGCAGCGCCACGTGCACGTCGTCGTCACTGAACCCACCGTGGTCCGCGATTTTCGTCGAGCTGGTCGTGTACACCGTTCCAGGGTCGAACGCCAGCATGATGTCGGGCGTCCGCGAATCGGTGAGCGGATCGGCAAAGATCTCCGCGAGATCCGCGCCCGAGAGAATCGAGGCGATGCGCGCGAGGGCCCGGTTGGCCGGCTGATCGAGCGCCGCGACCACGTCCGCGGTCTTCGTTTGATCCTTCAGCCAGATGAGCGCACCGGTGTCGGCGCTCATCTGCGCGAGCACCCCGGGCGCGACGGAATTGACCATGGTGCTGATGACCGCCGGGTTGACGCGCACGAGCGCCGCCGGGTCCACGGGCGAATTGCCGTGCTTTGCAGAAATGATGATCAGCGTCGAATCGGTCAGGCCCTGCGCGTCCAATGCGGACACCATGGCCCCGATCGATTGATCGGTGTGAGCCAGCGCCGCCTGCAGGCCGTCGGACGGCGTGCCCGCGGCGTCCTGATAGCCGCCGGACAACAGCGGAGCCGTCGGCAGCTGCTCGGCCTTCAGCTTTTGTCCGACGCTCACGGCTTGAAAATTCATACCGAAGACGGCCGGCGCGCCGACGTGGGTGTTCCCGGCGTGATCGAAGCCGTTGATCTCGTTCACGATGGCCGCGACCTTCATGTCGTCGTAGGCCATCGTAGAGTCAACTGCCTGCACGGTCTCGCGGGCACTCAAACCGTATGTCGTTTCGCCAGGCCCATCAGGAACGTGTGGGCACTTCGAATTCTGATCGGGCGATCCTTTTTCTGGGGGACCGATCCGGAAGCGGCCGGTTATCGGCGCTTGAGATCGAGAGGTAGCGTGGCGCGGACCTTGACCGCGACGCCGTCGACGGTCGCGGGTTTGTAACGCCAGCTCTTGGTCGCCGACAGCACCAACCCGTCGTACACGGCATTGACCGGCAATCTCATCGTCGCCGATTCGACCAGGCCGGCCTCGTTGATGATGATTTCGACAATCCCCTGCCGCTGCACGAACACGTCACCGAGGACGGGCATCGTCTGACGCAGGGCGACCGGAGGCACCACATTCTCATCGCGCCAGTTGTAGATGCGAGGCGCGGCCAACCGGACCGAGGGCGCGGGAGCAGCTGCCGCCAACGCAGCCGGCGGCGGCGCGGACGGGCGCGCGGCAACTGGCGCAGCGGCCGGCGGCGCGGCGGCCGCGGTCAGATCGCGGAACCCGATCGCCAGGGACCGCAGCTGCGAGAGCGGCGACTGACTGGCGGCCGGTCCAAGATCCGAATCGCCGAGCAACTCGATCACCAGCGTGAACCCTTCCGAAGCGGCGGCCATGTTCCGTCGATCGAACGCAGCCTTGGCCTCCTCGTACTTCTGCTGGATGATCACTGGCAGCATGACTTGCCGGACGTTGCGGAACGCCGTGCGTACGCTCGGCGAGACGTCGGTTTCGGATGGATGATACGAGGGCGCCGCCGCGACGACCGTCCGGATGGCGCGCGTGGCTTCGTCCGTGCGCCCAAGCGCAAGCAGACACAGCGCACGGTATTGATCGATCGCGCGGCCGTCCTCCGGGCGGAGCTCGGGGGCATGCAGGCCGTTCAAGATCGCCAGCGCGTCGTCGTACGCTGCGGCAGCATAGAGATCGAGCGCCTGGGCAAACGAGCCCTGCGCCGCGGCGGCCGGGGCCATCGTCAGCAGGATGACCGCTACCAGATGACTCGTGAATGCGCGCTTCAGCCAACGGCCCATTGATGCCTCCCTCTCGTCGGACGCCGACGGAGTTCTAGCGCTCTGCCACGTCTGGATGCGCGAATCGTGCCGCATCCCGCCGCATTACAAAGCCGACGCCCACTGCTGACAAATGGCTCAAGAGACAGGGCTTTCGCCAATCGAGGGCCCGGGGCTGCTCCGCGATTCCCGGGCCAGATCGAAGCGGCCACCGACCGGGATGTTTCTTGGCTGCGCGATCCGTAACTCGAATCGATGGTGTGACTGAACGGGTCGGACCCTTCGACCGACTGCGCGCCACGACAAAGGTCGGCGCCCGCTCAGAGGCGCAGGACCCGTCTAGCAGCCCGTGGTACAAGTGCCCATTTTCAGCCGCGGCTTGCGATTGCAGCGGTCCGACCTGCTGATGCGAGAGCACGCGCGTGATCGACGTGTCGGCCGATCACGGCGGCGATCCAAGCGGACGATCGGCTCCAGAAGGTCAAGAGCACGGCGATCACCGCTGCGACGCGGCCCTGCAAGCCGCGTGGCGTACCGATCCCGCAGACAGTACGCATCCAGAGCCCAAGGTTGCAGGCGCCCGCATGCACCAGCAGTCGCTTGAGGATGTTGTCGTGACCCCGCAGGTGCGTCCGCCGCATGCCGCCCGTGTCGTACAGGTGCGCGTTCGGACGTTCCAAGAGTTCGCCACGTTTCCGCAGCAGCCGTTGACCGCGTTCGCCGTGAATCCGGCGCCGATTCGCGTACACCGCGTCGCGCTCGGCATGTTGATTAATCCAGTCCTGCGGCGGACGATCCGGTTCACTGATGTAAGTGCGGAAGCCCACGTCGTTGAGCTCCCGGACCTTCGCCCGGCTGTGATAGCCCTTGTCGGCTACGATCTCGCTCGCGATTTGGATCGGCTCGTCCGTGGCCTTCTCGACCGTGATCAGTTGCTCGACGGTTTCCGCCAGCGTCTGATCGATCGTCGTGGTGTCGCCTTGGTCGGCGCCCTGCACCGTGACGACCACGATCGCGCCGGTGTCGAGATCGACGGCGTGCTCCGCCTTATGCGCGAGGTGGGTCCGCCCGTCTTTCATCTTCGTGATGCGGGCATCGGGATCGTGCGGATGGGTCCAGTCCTTGTTCGCGCCCTTCTTCTTCCGCTTGCGATCCAGCCGCGCCAGCGCCGCCCGCGTCGGCGTCTTGATACCCGAGGCCTCGGCCAACTTCGTCAAGAACTCCTGATAACTCTCGCCGGTGTCGCGGCGGACAATGCTGCGCAGCGCGGCATTCGCTTCCAGGGTAGTGGCGTCGATCCCAATCGTCTTGCGCTTCACCAGGCCGACGTCGCCAGGCGCTCCAACAACCACGTGAACACTTGCCGATGGGTTTCCAGATCGATCAACCGGCGGGTCCGGGAGAGCGTCGAGTGATCCGGCGGCGCGTCGTGCAACGCCAGGCCGAGGAAGTCGCGGAGCGTCAGCGAATCGGCCGCCCGCCACGCGATACCGCGTTCCGAGTCCAGACCCTCGAAGTAGCCGACGAACAGTAGCCGAAAGTAGACGCCCGGCGGCACGCCCGGCCGTCCCATCGTGTCCGCGTAGAACCCCGCGCAGGCGGTCTCTGCGAAGTCGTCAAATCCTTGGTCCGCCAACAATCGATTCAGGCGCGCGTAGAACGGATGACTCACCGCCGTGGGCAAGTCGGTCGTCGCCACCCACATTGTTGGCTGCCGATCGCGATCGCGTTTCCCCATCGCCATGCGGCGCATTGTAGTACAGTGCGCGCCACCAACCACTCCGACGTTCATGACGATCAGACGTCCGTAGGATTCCGCTTCGGGACGCCATATGCCAGCCTGCAGCCGACGTGCGTTTCTGACGGGAACTGCGACCTTGGTGGCCGCGTTCTCGCAGCCATATGGAACCCAAAGCCAAACCACCAAGACGAGACTCATCCTGCTCGGGACTGGTGGCGGCCCACGCCCGCGGAAGGCGAGTTCCGCATCTGCGCAGGTCATCATCAGGAACAACGCCGCGTATGTCATCGACTGCGGCAACGGCGTGGCCCGTCAGCTTGTCTTGGCGGACGTGCCACTGCCCACGCTGCGCCACATCTTCGTGACGCACCACCACTCGGATCACAACGCTGACTATGGAAATCTAATCTGGCTGGCTTGGACGGCCGGGCTCCGTACGCAGATCGACACGTGGGGACCATCGCCGCTAGCAAAGATGACCAGGCTGTTCTTCGAAATGAATGAAACCGACATCAACGCGCGGATCGCTGACGAAGGCCGCGTGGCGCTTGCCCCCCTGGTCCATGTCCACGAGCTGCGCGAAGGGGGTCTGGTCATGCGCGATGACCAAGTGACGGTCAGGGCAACCCTCGTCGATCATCCGCCCCTGGTGCCGGCATTCGCATATCGGTTCGATGCTCCCGATCGGTCGATCGTGATCTCTGGCGATACGGCACGGTCAGATAATCTTGTGAAGCTCGCGCAAGGAGCAGACGTTCTCGTCCATTCAGCCGTCTACTTGCCTGCGGTCGATC